>NYZG01000419.1 GCA_002687025.1 Candidatus Poribacteria bacterium | reverse complement strand
GTCGGCCGACCGGAACACGCCTAACCGGGCATTCCCGACCGAATAGACGGCGTACACAACGCCATCGGCGACAGCAAGAGCATGGGGCCTGAGCTTCAGGCCGGTGACTTCCCAGGTCTGGCCACCATCATCCGAGCGGCGTACCGCCCGACGGCCGCCCATGCTGACCCCGACGTACACCGTCTGCCCGTCGACGGCCATGGCGTCGACCTGCTCGCCCGCGAACCCGGAGCGAGTCCACGACCCGCCGTCGTCGTCCGACCGGTACAGCCCGCGACCCGTGCCGGCCAACAGCGCGCCGTCGTCTGTGCCGCCAAGGCGCGCAACGCTCGCGCCGTAGATGCCTTCGACCCGTTCCCACACGATCCCGGCCGCCCCGGGCGCCGCCCGCGCCGCGGCTAGAAGGGCCATTAGGGTCGCCGCGCCAAGCGCTGCGCGTCGCATCTGCCGTTCCATGGATACGCCTCCGGCGTGTGGGATCTGTGTCGGCGCAGCCGCAAGCGGCGTGCCGTACCGACCGGGATCGCGGAAGTCCACTCGGGTAGCGCCGTGAAGTGAGGGCGCCGACCCCATCGGCGCGACGAGAGAGCTGAGCCTGTTCACACGGTGGTCATCGCCGCCCCTGCCGCGGTCACGCGTGGTCCCGCGGACGCGCGCCGGGCCGCGGCCGCACAGGGCAATTCGCGCGAAGTCGGAAAACCCCTATAATGGGCCGACGAACAGACACCCGTCAGGAAGACTGAGATGAAACCGATACGCCTCGTCGCGCTTGCTCTCGCGTTCGTCGTCGCGGCGGCCGCGGGCGCGGACGAACTCCGGTTCGCAATGAACCACGACGCCCGCGACGAGCTCGAGTTCACGTCCCGCGCGCCTCTGGAGTCGATCACGGGACGGGCCGCAAAGATACGCGGCGCCATCGCAATACACGACCCCACTCGACTCCTCGGTGATTCCGTGGACGCCTGGTTCGAAGTAGACTTGACCACGATCGACACGGGCATCGAGCTCCGCAACGCGCACATGCGCGACCGCTTCCTGCAGACGGCCGACTACCCAACGGCGACGCTCAGGCTCCGCGAAGTCACCGACGCGGTCGTAGCCGATGACGCCGGCCCCGACGGCGTGCGGGCCGTGAGCGCGCTGGAACCTGGCGTGCCGACGCGGCTGTCGATCCTCGGGAGCTTCCGGCTACACGGCGCAGAACGCCAGATTCAGATTGACGACCTCACCGTGACGCACATGTCGGCTTCGGACGACACGAAGGGCGTCCGGCCAGGTGACCTGCTGACCGTCCGAGGGTCGTTCGTCATCCGGCTGGACGACTATGACATCGAGCGTCCACGCGGGTTGCTGCTACGGCTCTCGGACAAGGTGCGCGTGGAGTTCCACATGACGGCAGCGACCGGGATCGCCGCGCCGTCGCCGTCAGACGAATAGGGAGACTGCATGGCGCGCTACAGGGTCGGCGTTATCGGGTGTGGCGGCATCGGCGTCCAGCACGCAACTGGCCTCGTCGGCATGGACAACGCGGAGCTCGTCGCCGGTTGCGACCTGAATGAGGACACCCTCTCGGCGTTTGCGGAGCACTGGCGAGGCACGTGGGATGATGTTGCGCTATACACCGACTGCCGACAGATGCTGGACCGCGAGCGGCTGGATGTCCTCACCGTCGCGACGCCCGACAACCGCCACGTCGATCCTGTAGTGGACGCCGCCAACGCGGGCGTAAAGGCGATCTTCTGCGAGAAGCCCCTCGCAACCAGCCTGACCGACGCCGACCGGATGCGGGCCGCCGTCGAAGGGAACGGCGTCCTGTTCTCCGTGGACCACACGCGGCGGTGGACTCCGTTGTGGCGGCACATGGTGGAGGACGTCATCGGTGGCGGGCAGGTCGGGGAGGTGCAGTACGTCGTCGGGAGGCTATCCGGCCGCCGCGGATCGCTCTTCCGCAACGGCACGCATCTCATCGACGGGATCTGTTACCTCGCCGGCGCCGATCCCGAGTGGGTGTTCGCGGAACTGGAGCGTGGCTACGAAGATCACACGGAGTATCGCGGCGACGGCGGCTCGGACCCGTCCCTGGAGCCTTCGGCGAGCGGCTACATCCACTTCGCCAACGGTGTCCGTGGCTTCTACACCGGGACGTCCAAGCGCACCGCCGGCCCGAAGTGGCATTTCGAGGTGATGGGCACCGAGGCGCGGATCATCGTGGACAAGGAAGCCACGCTGATCCGTGGTGGGGAATCCGAGGTCATCGTCGCGCCGGAGGCGGATATGTCCGGCATCCCGGCGGGGGTGCGCGACCTGGTCGAGGCGTTGGCCGAGGGCCGCGAAACCCGTTCGCCGATGTCCGCCGCGATGAACGTCGTCGAGGTGATCTTCGGCTTTCTCGAATCGCAGCGCCTCGGCAACGCGCGCGTCGACCTCCCCGTCCCCAAGGAACGCCGCTGATGGACGTCAGCTACATCACTGCCGAGATGTCGCCCGACTTCGAGCGGGCCGTGCGCGTAGGCGCGAAGGCGGGTGTATCGGTCGTGTCCATCCGGTCCAAGGCGTGGGGCAAGGCGATCGAAGACCTGTCGGACGACGAGGTCGCCCGGACGCGGGAGGTACTCGCGGAGCACGGCATGCGCGTCGGGATGGTGCTCTCTCCCGTCGGGAAGCGCGACATCACCGACGACGTGGCCATCGCGAAGCACGGCGACATCTTGAAGCGCACGATTCGCCTCGCTCACGCCCTCGACACGGACACGATACGCGTCTTCCCGTTTCGCCCGCCCGCCCCCACTCCGTTCACCAACTCCCGGTTCGATGAGTACCGCGACCGCGTGGCCGAGTGCTGGGCGCCGTGGGTGGAGATGGCGGGAGACGAGGGTGTGATTCTGTGTTTCGAGTGGGTCGGTACTACGCTCGTGCTGACCTGCGAGCAAATGCGCCGCGTCGTCGACGATCTCGGGGGGCCGAAGCATGTCGGGGTCATATGGGAGATCGACGTGTCCGCGCAGGCGGGCGAATCTCCCGAGGTCGGATACCCTCACATCCAGGGCCTGATCCGCGACACGCACATCAAGCGATTCGACGGAGGCGCCACGCGCGAAGAGTACGCGAGGGCCGTCCAGCTGCTCGCCGCCGACGGCTACGATGGCCCGCTGACCGTCGAGCATTGGGGCGGGGAGGGCGAGACTCTGGACGGCATACGCCAGGTGACGAGGCTAGGCGCGGGCGCCACGGACCAGGTGGACCGATAGGCCCCGTCGTCGTCCATTCCCGCCAAACTTCGCATTGACCGCGCTTCCGCATCGGCCATAAGATGGCCGGGCCTTACGCGGGCCGCCCCGGTCCCAGGAATCACGCGGGTTTAGGACATGCCTCGACGACGTGTGGACCATCGCTCCTTTGAGCGCGCTTCTTCGGCGTATCGCCGCGCCGACTGGAATCGCTCGGCCTCGACGCACGGCGCGCGCTACCCGCTGCGACAACCCACGCGCAAACGCGTCGTTCGGCGGCTCGTGCGGTCTCTCCCGATCGTTGCCATCCTGCTGTTCGCGTGGAAGATCGGCGCCACGTTCCTGCAGTCTCGGGAGCAGCGGATGTGGTTCGCCTGCGAGAAGGTGTTCGAAGAGCGTCAGGTGGACCGGATAGAGGCGATTGAAGAATTCCGCGCGTCCTATCCCGAAAGCGCGCACGCGACGGATGCGGCGTACTACTATGCCGCGCTTGGGCACGACGCCAAGGGCTGCGCGATCGTCGACGAGGCGTGGCAGGTGACCCTGGCCCGCGGCACACCGGAGCGCAAGCTGGAAGCCGCGATGAGCCTCGGCGAGTGCGCCACCAAGGCCGGAGATGTCGGCGCCGCCGTGGAATACTACGGCCAAGCGCTGGAGTTGAACCTGCCGACGCCGCAGACCGTCGAGGCGGTGTACCGCGCCGGCACGCTCTCGGAGCAGCAGGGAGACGTGACGAACGCCATCGCCTACTACCGCGCCGTGTGGGACCTGCCGGCTACGCGCAAGCAGCGCATCGATGTCGCCCGAGGGCTGACGCGCATTCAACTGGGCGCGCTGAGCGCCAACCCGCCACGTCACGTCGTGCGGCGAAATGAGACCCTGTGGTCCATCGCGAACCAGGCGGGAGTTCCCGTGCGCGAGCTCCTGCGCGCGAACCTCAACCTGGCCGATCCGAATGTCGTCCCGGTGGGCGCGGCGCTCAACATACCCATCCGGGACATCTCGCTGGTCGTCAGCATTCCCGACCGCATGCTCTACCTATTGCACGAGAATGCCGTGGTGTGTCCGTTCCCGGTCGTCGTCGGAGCGGACGACACGCCGACGCCGCAGGGCGATCTGTCCGTGGTGAGCAAGGAGTTCGCCCGCGCGCGGCTGATCGGCATGGCGGACTCGGTCATCGGGGGGCCGGCGGAACTAGGAGTGGGCTGGTTCGGCCTCAGTCGGGTCGGCTATGGTATCCACGGCGGCTCCACCGAAGAAGAGCTGCTGGAGGGATCGACGCATGGGGCGGTACAGCTCGTAGACTCGGCGATCGAATCGCTGGGCGACTTCGTCACGCCTGGCACGCCCGTAGCCATCGTCGCCGAGGCGCCCGAAATCGAGTGGAAAGCGCTTCCTGTGGACTTGCGCTGAGCGGTGCCGATCGCCGTGACGCGCCCCAACAATCCCGAGCGATCACGCGCTATCAGGACTCCCGAACGACCGAGAAGGACTGCCATGTACGGGTTTGGAATTATCGGGTGCGGAATGATCTCCGGCTTCCACGCGCGGGCCATCGCCGCTCTTCCGAACGCGGAACTGCGGTCGGTGCAGTCCAGAAGCGAGGACAACGCCCGGCGAGTCGCGGACGAACACGACTGCGAATGGGCCACCGACCTGGACCGGGTGCTGGGCCGCGATGACATCGATGTCGTGACCGTGTGCACGCCCAGCGGAGCCCACATGGAGCCGGTCATCGCCGCCGCCAAGGCCGGGAAACACGTCATCGTCGAGAAGCCGCTGGACATATCCCTCGCCCGATGCGACGCGATGATCGACGCGTGTGAAGAGGCGGGCGTCCAGCTCGGAGGCGTGTTTCAGTCTCGCTTCCACGAGACGAGCGCGCTGATACGCGAGACGGTGGATTCGGGCCGCTTCGGGCGGCTCACGCTCGCCGACGCGACCGTGAAATGGTGGCGCGACCAGGCGTATTACGACGACGGCGGGTGGAAAGGCACCCAGGCGCTCGACGGCGGCGGAGCCCTGATGAACCAGGCGATCCACGCCATCGACCTGCTCCAATGGTTGATGGGCCCGGTGAGGGAAATCGCCGCCTTTACCGACACCCTCGCGCACGAGCGCATCGACGTCGAGGACACCGCGGTGGCGTGCACGCGCTTCGAGAACGGCGCCCTCGGCGTCATCGAGGGGGCCACATCGGTGCATCCCGGGTTCCTGAAGAAGCTGGAGATCTCCGGCGACAAGGGCAGCATCATCCTCCAAGAGGAAGACCTGACCTGCTGGCAGTTCGAGGACGAGAACGCGGACGATGACCGCATCCGGGAGGAGTTCGCCGCGAGGACGACCACCGGCGGAGGAGCCAGCGATCCCACCGCGATCAGTTTCGAAGGCCACCGCAGGCAGTTCGGCGTCTTCCTAAAGGCGCTGGACGACGGCGACCCGACCCCGCTGGATGGACGCGAGGCGCGCAAGGCCGTCGAGATAATACTGGCGATCTATCAGGCCGCGGAGAACCGATCCGTCGTCTCCCTGCCGCTGTGAGCGACGAAAGCGAGAGACTACCATGCCGACGCGACCCAGACGCTTTGCCCTTGCGCTGACGTTCACACTGGTCTGCACGCCCCTATTCGCTCACGTCCGGGGCGACCGCGGACGCGCCCCCGACCTGCCGGACAACGTCCCCGGCATCGACCGGCCATTTCCGCAGGACGCCGAGAAGTTCACCTTCGCGATCATCGGCGACAAGACGGGCGGCGGCCTCCGCAACTGGCCCATATTCGACCGGGCGATGGACGAGGTGAGCCGTCTTCGGCCCGACTTCGCCATCATGGTCGGCGACCTGATCCAGGGCTACACCGAGGACATGGACACCGTCGCCACGCAGTGGGACGAGTTCTCGGGACACGCGGAGCGCATGGAAGTTCCGTTCTTCTTCCTCCCCGGCAACCACGACATCACGAACAACGCCATGTACCACTACTGGGAGGAGAACGTCGGCCGCACGTACTACTCGTTCATGTACGCCGGCTGCAATTTCATCCTCCTGAACACCGAAGAGGGATGGCGCGCCGAAGGCGGGACGTCGTTCGGCCCCGACCAGATGGCGTGGCTGCAGGACACGATCGGCGCGCGACGCGACGCCAAGCATACATTCGTCTTCATGCACCGACCGGCGTGGTATTCCGGCGGCAAGGCCGGAGAATACTGGGAGACCATCGAGGGGTGGCTTGCCGGCCTTCCGTACACGGTGTTCGCAGGCCACTTCCACCGACTCTCGTATGAGAGGCGGGACGACCGTCCCTACTACGTCCTGAGCGCGACCGGCGGCGGACTCGGGCCGAGCCAGGTACTCGAATACGGCTCGTTCCACCACTACACGACGGTGACCGTGGACGGCGACGATGTCGCTATCGCGTTGATCGAGCCGTTCAGTGTGCACCCGCACGACATCGCGCCACGCGAGTTCCGCGAGCAGGCCAACCGCGCCCTGTCCTGGACAACCGATCTGCCGATGGCCGCCGATGTCGGCGGAGGCGTCGCGAGAGCCACGCTGACGAACACTCTCGACGCTCCCGTCGAGGCGCACATCGAGGTCATTCCGTCACCCGACAGCGCGTGGACGGTGAATCCCGTCGAGGTGCGGCTGCGCGCGCGGCCCGGCGAGACGGCCGAGCAGGCGTTCGAACTGCTATACGACTTCGCCGCGTTGCTGCCACTGCCGACGTATCGCTATACGCTGACGTATGCAGGCACGACCATGCGCGAGGGGTCCGGGCAAGTCACGCCCGCGCTCACGAGCATTCCCGATTGGACCCTCGCCGGCCCCTACGATATCGGCGTCGACGCCAATCCCAACGACGACGAGTTCGAGGCCGCCCTACCGGCGTTCGCGAACCCGCTCGGCCCCGAGGACGATGAAGACGCCTCCATCGAATGGGTCGCCTCGTCGGTCAACGAGCAGGGCAGACTCAACCTGGGCGCGCAGTTCGGAGACGGGCCCAACATCGCGTACGCGCGGGTCTACATACATAGTCCCGACGCCCGCCACGTGCTGGCGGCCGTGCAGTCTGACGACATGGCCAAGATCCTCGTGGGAGAGTCCGAAGCCGTGCCGCACATCGGCTATCAGCGCGATCCCGCATACATCACGCTCAGCCTGGAGGCGGGTTGGAACCGCGTCCTCGTGAAGTGCGGCGACTTCGGCGGGAACTGGTGGTTTACACTGCGCGTCGCGGACGGCGGCGGCAGGCTGAGGTTCTCCGCACAGCCACAGGAATAGGGAGCCAACGATGCCGTTCATCACCGTCAAGATGCTCGAAGGGCGCACGCAGGATCAGAAGAGAGCGCTCGTCAAGGAGATCACCGAGGCCATCGAGCGCACGTGCAACGCCACGCCCGAGAACACCCTCGTCCTCATCGAGGACGTGTCGCCCGATCAGTGGGCCAAGGGCGGCGTCATGATCTCGGAACGTCCGTGAGCGCGGCGGCCCCGCGCGTCACGCTTCAGCCCGTCACGCCGGAGAACGAAGCCGCGGTGCGGGCGCTTCGGGTGCGACTGGGCCAGGGACAGTTCGTCGCGGACAATGAGCGGTCGCTGGAGGAAGGCGCCGCCGAAGACCACGCCTGGATGCGCGCGCTATGCGCCGACGACACCCCGGTCGGCTTCGTCATGATGTACATCGATGCCGACAAGGGCATCTACTACGTTTGGCGGTTCATGGTCGCTGGCGAGCATCAGGCGCGTGGATATGGCCGGCGGGCAATGGAGTTGCTCATCGAGCATGTGCGCGGGCAGCCGAACGGTCGCGAGATGACGCTGAGCCATCGGCCCGGCGACGACGGCCCGGAAGGCTTCTACAAGAAGCTCGGCTTCCTCCACACCGGCAAGGAGGAGGACGGCGAGCTGGAGATGCGGCTCGCCCTGGACTGACGGCATCCTCCTTGCTCAGCCCGGCGTCCCGATGCAGGGCCGATGCGGACACGCGAGCGGAGAGCGGCGTGGACCAGGAAGTGAGAATCGCCCTATATGACGAGTCTCGCGGCCCGGAAGTCGCCTCGCTGTGGAACGACGTGGCGTCTGAGCCCAACGTCTGTGGCGACCATCCTGACGACGACGAACCGGATGAGCCGGTGACAGAGGCGTCCCTTACAGAGCTCGTACGGTCAGAGCGCTACGTCGCCGACGCAACGCTGGTCGCTGAAGTCGACGGGCGGTGCGTGGGATTTGCAGCAGGTATCGTCGATCCCGATCCGGGCGCGGCCATCGACGATTACTGCCATGCGCAGGCGCAGGTAGAAGCACTCGCCGTCCATCCCGAATATCGCCGGCGCGGAATCGGCCGACGGCTGATAGAGCAGGTCGAGAGCGTAATGCGCGATCTAAGTAGCTGGCCATAAGTCGCGGCATTGTGTATCGTGGGTCTGTGGAGGGCTCGCGATGTGCATGGTTAGCTTGTCGGACGCGGAGCG
>NYZG01000418.1 GCA_002687025.1 Candidatus Poribacteria bacterium | reverse complement strand
GGGGGCAAACACCGTGGCGGCCACGGCGACCGATGAAGTCGGCAACACCGCCGACGCGGAACAGGTCGTCCTGCGGCTCGATACGGTGGCCCCGCAGGTCGCCTTCGTCGACCCGGTGGCCGACAGCGTTGTCCTCGCGACGACGCAGACGATACGCGCGCGTGTGAGTGACCTCAACGGCATCGACCCAGACACCGTGTTGCTGCTGGTCGACGAGGTGGCGGCCGCCGTCACGGTGAGCGTCGACGGCGAAGTGGAATTCACGGCCCCGGCGCCGTTCGCGGCTTCGGACACCGAAGAGCCGTTGCGGCACTTCGCGTCGATCACAGTGCAGGATGTGGCGGGCAACGCGACGAGCCTGGGTATCCCCTTCTTCGTCGACGGCGTGGCTCCGACCATCACGGAGCCGATCCCGGTCAACGGCGAGGTCGTCCAGACGCTTGAGCCGGAGATGGCAGCGACAGTGGAAGGGCGCGACTTCGACGCCAACACGATCGAGGCGCTGTTCGGCATCGACGGCTCCACACTCGCGTCCATCGTCGACGACCCGAACTTCGAATTCATCGCGACAAACGGACAGATCAGGTATTGGCCTCTCCTGGCAGACGGCGAGACGTATCGCATGATCGTCCGCATCCGCGACCGCGCCGGCAACCAGGGCAAGTTGGAGTGGACGTTCGATGTCGCGACGGATCAGGAAGACGACACCGACCCGTCGATCACCGTCCTCTTCCCGCAGCCGGGACAGAGCGTGGACGACGCCGGGCTCGACATGCTGTCCTTCTCCGTCGGTGACGCGACAGGCGTCGATCCGACGGGTGTGTACCTGACCATCAACGGGTCCGAGCCGCAGAAGCTAGGGCAGCTTGAGGACGCGGGGGTCGTCGAATACAACCGTCGCACCGGCATCGTGCGCCTGTTCGGCCGCAAGATATTCGCGCCGTATCAGGGACAGCGCGGCGGGTTCTCATTCGACCCGTTGGAGCTGAACGCGCTCGAACGCTCTCTCACGGGCGGCGACAACGCGTCGTTCGACCCGCTGGAGCTGAACGCTCTCGAACGTTCCATTGGGGGCGGCGGCCAGGCGTCCTTCGATCCGTTGGAGCTGAACGCTCTCGAACGTTCGCTGGGTGGCGGCGACGCGAGCGGAGCCGCGGCGGCCTCCCTGGAGCGTGGTCTCAACACGAGCCCCGGGGCTCTGGGTATGGGCGCCAACAGCATCGGCATTCAGGTCGCGGACCTGTCCGGGAACGTGTCGTTCGCGACGTGGAGCTTCACGGTGTCGCTGGACCCGCCGCCGGTTCCCACGTTTGACAACGCGCAGACCAAGTCCAACACGAGCACCATCCGCATCGCCGGCACGGTACCCGGCCTCGACGGGGCCGGATCGCTGCCGATCACCGTGGCGTTGCGCGCCAACGGCGTGTCGTCGGGCATCACAACGGTCACCGACGCGGCCGGCGGGTTCGTCTTCGAGAGCGTGCAGATCACGCCAGGAGACAACGCGCTCACGGCGACCGCGCAGGACAACGCGGGCAACCTGAGCGACCGATCCGACACGCTCACGGTCGTGCAGGACATGGTCGCGCCTACGGTGCAACTGGACCCGATCCCTTCGTCCACTTCGCACGCTTCGTTCTTCATGTCCGGCAGTGTTTCGGACAACTTGGAGGGCGACCTCGCGTCCGTGACGCTCATCATCAACAGCGCGGAGACGGCGCTGCCGACCCGACAGGGCGTGTTCAGCCAGACGGTCACCGTCGGTGGTGGGTCCAGCACGATCCTGGTGCGGGCCGTCGACGAGGCCGGCAACTCCTCGGACAGCCCGACGTTCACCGTGTCTTTCGACTCGGACCCGCCGACCACGGCGCCGACGAGTCTCTCAACATCGGCGACTCCGGATTCTCGAGGGTTGCTGCTCACGTGGACGCCCGACCCGGACGCGGGCGCGTACAACGTCTACCGCTCTACCACCCCCTTCACCGACGGGTCCGCGCTGACGCCCATCGCAACCGCGGTGGCGACGACATCGTACTCGGACACGACGGTGTTGCAGGGCAGGACGTCCTACTACGCCGTGAGCTCGGCGGACACTGCGGGGAACACGGATGCGTCCATCCTCTCGCCGACTATCAACGCGGCGCTCATTGGCGGCCGCGGCGGCTCTGCGTCCCTGGCGGATGGCACGCGGCTTGCCGTGACGCCGCTTGGGCTGTTCGCGAATGGGCTGTTGACGGGCGCGGTCGAGATTGGCGAACCCACGGGGCTCACGACTCTGGACAACGCCGTCGCAGGTACAACGCGTGAACTGACGATTCGCACGGCGACGCGCCAGGTGTTGACGAGCTTCAATCGCGCCGCCACGCTGAGCATCCCCGTGCCGGGCGACTCCGAGTTCACGGCCGACTCCCCAACGATCTACCAGTTGGTCGGCTTCGGCTGGGAGGAAGTCACGACGACGCGCACCGCCTCGACGCGGACCGTCAGCGCGAGCGTGTCGAGCTCCGGGACATTCCAGGTAGCCGAGACCGCGCCCGAGCCGGAGCTGCCGCCGTGGGACGTCAACGGCGACGGGTCGGTGACGATCATAGACCTCGTGAGTGTGGCAACCCTCTTCGGCAAACCGGCCCCCGCGGGCAGTCGCGCCGACACCAACGGTGATGGTGTGGTCAGCATCATCGACGTGGTGACCGTAGCCACGCACTTCGGCGAGGTGACATCCCTCAACGCGCCGGCGCTGACACAGCCGTCCGGGGTGCGCGCGACGTTGGCGCTGCACGTCATGCTGACGGACGAGGCGACCGGCCTCACGGAGGTCCAACTGCGCGGCGCCACCGCTGTCGAGCTCGCCGGCTACGAGTTCCAGGTAAGCACGAAGGGCGGCGCGTTCGAATTGGACCACGTTGCCGCAGGCGACGTGCTGGGACACGCCACGTTCTGGATGGATCCCTTGGTGAGTAGCGACGGCATGCACATGGCGGCGGTGCGGCTCGACATGGCGGATCGAGCGCCCGACGATTCGTCCACCGGCGTCCTGGCCAGGATGTTCGTCCGGGTCGACGACGTGATCACGCTCGCGGACTCCCTGAGGCTGACGGATGTCCGACTCAGCGATCGCAACGGCGAGTTGTTCGGCTACCGGTTCGGGCGGCCGACCATCGTGAGCCCGGTCTACGACACCTCGCTGCTGCCGAACTACCCGAACCCATTCAACCCTGAGACGTGGATTCCGTTCTCCCTGTCCGCCGACAGCGAAGTGGCCGTCGAAGTATATAGACTCGATGGCACGCTCGTGCGCACGATAGCCCTGGGCATGGTCGACGCGGGAGAGTACACGTCGAAGGACGACGCGGTTCACTGGGACGGTCGCAACGACACCGGCGAGCGCGTCGCGAGTGGCGTCTACTTCTACCGGTTGGTCGCCGGCTCGTATAGCGAGGCGCGACGACTGGTCATCCTCAAGTAGCGGCCGCCCGTGGACAGGTCGAACACGTGCGCGGGCCGTTCCGCCCATGCTGGCTACGGCGCCGTCGCGCCGTACCGTCTGTGCCACTCCATCTGGCCTTGAATCTGCTCGACGGCCCGCGCCGCGGCATCCGACGCGGCTCCATCCGATTCGCCCGCTACATTCTCCAACGCCGTCAGGGCCACTGCGGCGTGCCGACCGATGCCCGCCAACGCTCTTGCCGCGTTGCGTCGGACCATCACGTCGTCATACTGGAGTGCGTCCACGAGCAGCGACAGTACGCGCGCGCCGCGATCGCCGGACACCGGGAGCGTCCCGACGCTCGGGTGACCCTGTAGCACGAGCGCCACAAACCCATCGGTCGCGGCCGGTGTGCCCATGTCGACCAGTGCCCTGGCCGCCGCGTGTGCGTCGTCGGGGAAGCGTCCCGCCAGGGGCCACGCCGCCGCAATGGACACCAGGAGCGGGGCCGCTGGTTCCGCGACGGGGCCCAACGCACCTAGCGCCGCCATGGTGGCCCGCCTGCCGGATCGGCCTTCGCCGCCACGGACGTATGCCATCAGCGCTGGCACGGCCGGCGCCGCGTGCGGCCCCATACCGGCCAGCGCCGAGGCCGTCACCCCCGCGATGCGGCCCAGTTCGTACGGGGACGCCCCGCCCGGCTCGCCCGCCGTCGTCTCGACGAGCAGCCTTGTCCACGCCCCAACACGATCGCCGTCTCGTGTCGGCGCCGTGCTGAGGGCGCCGGAAGCCATCTCGCGGACCAGCGCATCTCCGTCCGCCATCGCCATGATGAGGGGATCGACCATGTCAGCTGCTGCCACGCCGAGGTACCAGAGCGCGCGCGCGGCATAGGCTCGGACCTCCGGAGAGTCGTCGGACAGGATGGCGCGCAGCCGTGGTATCGCGCTTACTACCGGAGGCCGCAGATCGCCTATGGCGTGGGCGGCCTCCTTCCGCACTCCGGCCTCCGTGTCGTCGAGCATGCGCATGAGGAGCGCGACACCATGCGGCGTTGGCGCGCGCTCTCCCAGGCGCAGCATGACCGCTGCGTCGCGGCGTCTCGCGGGATGCTGTGCCGAGAGTGCGGGCGCAAGAGCCATGGCGACGCTGTCGCCGCAGGCGGCGATCGCAGACACTGCCGCCAGCCGGACGCGTGCATCGCCGTCGCGCAGACGGGCGTGGAGCGCGGACCGCGCGGCTGCGGGCAGTCGCGTGCCCGTGACAGCCATTATCCCGAAGGTCTCGGCCGCCCTCGCGCGCAGCGTCGGCGACGCATCGGCGAGAGCGAGGATCAGCGCGGGGGTGGCTGCGGCGCCGATGTGCGCGAGCGCGCGCTGGGCCCCTTGGTAGCGATCGCGCTCCAGGGAGCTTCTGAGCGCGGCTGCCGTGGCAGCACAGGAGGGCCTGATGTAGGCCAACGCCTCCGCAACGCCGGCGTGGACGCCGCCATCTTCCGCGACAAGCGCGCCCAGGAGGTACGGGATGGCCGGGGAGCCGATGAGCGCTACGGCCTCGTACTGGCCGACGTTGGGCCGGCCGCCGCTTCTCGGCAGAGCCCCGATGATGATCGGCATCCCCGTCTCAAGGTCGTCGGACACCAGACACAGCGCCACGGCCAGCGGCGCAATCTGAAGCGCGGGGATCGACGGAGGCGTGCCGGACATCGCGCGCATCGCGGCTCTCAGCTCGCGCTTGATGTCCGCGGCCCCGTGGCGCAGCTGTCCGCAGAGCCGCATTACGGCGAGCGCAGCGCGTCTGTCCACTACGCGCGATTCGGGCCGCGAGCCGTCGTGGCGGCCGAGGTACGCGCGCACGCCCATAGTCACGCCATCGTCGACCGCGCCGGCCGCCGTCAGCGTGTCCAGCGCGGTCGCGAACACGAAGGCATCCCTCTCGGCGAGCAAGCCCTGCCAATACGCCGGCGGCAGAAGGTCGCAGACACCGTGGCGCGCAAACGCGCGGAGTATCGCGAGTCGTCCCACCAGGCTGCGCTCCTCGATCCTGCCCAGCAGCGCTCGCATCGCCGGCTGCCCTACCTTCACGGCAGCATCCTCGGCGGCGGCGGAGTAGTCGTCGTGCAGGAGGATCGACGCCAGGGGGATTGCCGCGGACGCGTCCGGGATCCCCAGCGTGGCGAATGCTTGTGCCGCGGTGGCCCTCTCGTGCTCGTCGCTACTCCGCATCCGGGAGACGAGCGTCGACGCCGCCTCGGCCGGCGGGGGCGCGGCGCGCGCCAGGAGGGCGGCGACGGGGTGGAGGACGCGCTCCGAAGGCGCAGACAGCAGGTCGACCAGGGGTCCGCGATGCGCGCGAGCCAGGCGCGCAGCTAAGGCCGGGTCATCATACAGGATCTGCCCCAGCGCATCCGCGACCCTTCGTACGACCGCCTCCTCGGTGTGCGCAAGGAGCTCCAGCAGGCGGGCGACCTGAGGCGGCGACAGGCGGGCAACTCCATCCGCCGTCCACGGGTTCGCCGTGGTTGACGTGTGTTCTAGGAGGAAAGGGAATATCTCGGGAGCGCGCCTGTTGATGGCGCTGTAGAGCATCCGGCTGCGCAGCTCGCCTCCTCCCGCGCCGCGCTCCTCCGCCGCGCGCTGGAGCAGATACGGAATGTGCCGCCTGTCGACATCTGCCAGTTCGTCCAGATCGACCGGCCGCGCCCACGGGCTCCACGCGCGCTCGATGGTTGCGTCTATCTCATCCCTGTCGGTGGGCGTTGCCCCAGACGATGCGAGGGTGAAGCACAGGCACAGAACGAAACTGCACGCGGCCCGCATGGCTAGCCTCCGGTTCCGGCTCTGTCGCCCAAGGCCGAGTTGACCCAGACGGGGCAACGCGAGCGCGCGATGCCCGATTGCGTCCGGCGAAACCACCGTTGGTCCGCCTGGCGCGCGAGCCGCACGGCCCGTGCCAGGGCCATGTCAGGTTGTTTCGGGGATGGCGATCCTGGGCAGGTTCAGCGGATGACTGCCCACTTGTCGGTGACGCGGATCACCTCGTCGGACGCATTCCGGGCGGTCAACTGCACGATGTACACGCCGCTCGCGACCGGCCGCCCCGCCGAGTTCGTCAGGTCCCAGGCGAAGCTCTCTCGCGTCTGGGAGGCATCGAACGCGTCGCCGACGACGTCGCGGAGCTCCTCGGTGCGCGCCAGCCGTCCGTCCGCGGTGTAGATGTCCATGCGCACGTCCGCGGTCTGCGTCAGGCGGAAGATCGCCCGCGCGCCTTCTTCGCGAGCCGGGTTCGGCGCGAGCCGGAACGCCGTATAGCGAAACACCTCGCCAGTGAGGTAGTCGAAGCTCTCCACGGCGACGTTGCCCGCGCGATCGGCGACAGAAAGCCGCAGCGTGTGCAGCCCGGCCCGCAGATCGGTCGGGACGTAGCGGACGAAGCCCCGGTTCTCATCGACCGCAACGTCGACCGGGGCCGAGACCCCGTCGACGGTGGCCGTCACGCCGGCGAGTGACACGCCCGCGCCGACATCCACAAACTCGGCCTCGACGAAGTAGCGATCCGGCCTCAGCTCGCCGCGCGACGGCGGATCCACCCCCACGAGCGCCGGCGCGATCCGGTCCGCCAGCAGCGCGTAGACGCCCGCGTCGTCCGCGTCCGCAATGCGGGTGTCCGCATCGACGAACTGCCCGGCGAGGGGCACCCAGCGACGGCGCGCCTCATCCCAACGGAACCACGCGCGCCCCTCCTCCGAGGACGTCAGCGGGGATGCGAGGCGGAACCCCGGTGCCGTGCCGTCGGGGTCAGCCGGTTCGACCACATAGATCGCCGTCCCTTCCTCGCCGATCCCCAACTCGCGCTCCGAGATGTCGCGATGCTGCGCGACCGCGCGTGGCAGGTCCAGTCCATCCTGCGTGCGGAAGACGACGCGCTGTGCGGACGCGATTCCCGTGGGCGCGAACGTCGCGGCCACGCCGTCCGGGAGCGTGACGGCTGTCGAGGAGCGGGGCGAAAGCGTCGCAGAGGCGAACCCGCCCAACACACCGTGTACGCCTCCGGCCGAGTCGCGCACGCTTGTCGACAGGAAGACCTGGCGGCCCGGCCCCAGGATCAGGGCAGCCTCGTAAGTGAACAGGTCGCCCACGTCAGTCGACGCTGGACCCGCGCCTGAATCATCCCCTGAGGGTGGCGCCAGCGTCAGCTCCAGCGGGAAACCCACAAGCTGGTTCGCGACCCGCGCCTGCGCGCCCAGCACGG
This sequence comes from Candidatus Poribacteria bacterium, assembly GCA_002687025.1. Classification (GTDB taxonomy): domain Bacteria; phylum Poribacteria; class WGA-4E. Next base: position 8,408 of record NYZG01000418.1, on the reverse strand, counting down.
ACGCCAGCGGCCGGTTCGAGGTCAGGACGACGCGCAACCCCTCCCCGTCTGGGTCGTCCAGCAGGGCCGACAGAGCGAGCACGCTAGGCTGCGTGTCAACGGTCACGCGCAAGGCGCCAAAGACGAGGGCGTTCCCAACGAGGTCTGCGCCTGTCACGGTGAGAAAGTGCTCGCCATCGGCGAGTTGCAGATTGGGGTCATACACCAGCTCGCCGGTCTCCTGGTTGAACTGCCAGTCCTCCTTCGCCAGGTCGTGTTGCTGCTGCTCGTCAGTGCCGAAACTCAGGGCGAGCGTGTCAGGGTCGAAGCCTCGATCGTCGACAATCCGCGCGCCGAAGGAGAACCGGCCGGTCGTCAACTCCGCGCCCACTGGGGGAACGGGCTCGACGAGGGCCGGCGGGCTCGTGTCCGCGCGCCCTCCCGCCTGATCCGGCGAATACAGCGCCAGCCGCTCAACGGACGCCTCGCGGCCGAATCGATCCCGCGCGACGATGCGTATCGTCCGTCGTTCCTCGCCGACGGCCAACACGCGCGAGAAACGCGCGTCTTCATCCAGCGGGACCTCCCTGCCCTCGATGTGGACGGAGGCCGCGTCAGGAGCGATCCCACTCACCTCGACGTACGGCGCCACCAGCGCCTGAAACGGAGCGGGGCTGGACACGTCGATCGCTAGCGGCTCAGTTATCCGCGTGACGTGGCGACTCACCGTGACCGTCTCGTCGGATGAGTCGACGACTCGGAACTGGAGGTCGTTAGCGCCTGGTGAGATGGCGTGCACGAAGTCGAACCGCCCGTTGGCGTCCGTGCTTACCCGTTCGCCGTTCAGTGTGACGGCCGCGCCCGGTGATGCCGCGCCCGCCACGGTGATCCCAGAAGCCAGTGTCTCCTCACCGTTCCCTGGCGTCCGTATCTCCAACTGCGGGCGCGCGTCGCGCACGTGCACGCGTGCCTCGGAGACATCCGTCCCGCCTTCGTCGTCGCTTACGGTCAGGCGCAGCCGGTATTCACCCTGAAGCCCGCGCGTATCCCAGCGGCCCAGGAAACCCGTGTCGGGTACGGGCGCCGTGACATCGCCGGTTACGGGGGCCCATGAGTCGCCGCCGTTGGCTTCGGCGAACTCGAGTCGGTAGTACGCCATGTCAGAGCCGCGCGCCACGCCCGCGACATCCGTCGTCGCTCCGACAAAGGCGCCGTTTGCGGGCTCTGTGATCCGCGCCTCCAGGCTCAGTTGTGGAAACGTCAGGGGCGCCAGGACGAGGTCGCGCTCGCGCTCGAACAGGACGGTTCGCCCGGAACGCGACCACACGCCGGATCGAGCGTCGCCACCGGGAGCCGACAGCCCGCGAGCGGACGCCCGGACAAGGTCGTAGACGTAGAGCCCCGCCGATCCGCCCGACGCAATCCGGGTGAACAGGATGCGCTTGCCGTCCGGGTGGTAGTCCGGGGCCAGGTCGGCGTCGAAGGACGTCGTCAGTTGGCGATCCTCCGCCGTCGCGAGCTGGACGTGTCTCAGGTCCCACGTTGCGCCGCGCGCGGATGCATACGCGAGCGCCATGCCTCCGGGCGCCCAGGACGGGCCTCGGTCGTCGGCCGCGTTCCTTGTGATCTGAGTCGCGCGCGCCCTGCCTCCGGCCAGCACGTCCGACAGGTTCGCTAGTACGTAGAGTTCGTAGTCGCCGTCTCGGTCGCTCGCGAAGGCGAGTTGGTCGCCGGCCGGTGACCAGGCCGGGTCGACGGCGTCGCCTGCGTCGGAAAGGTGTAGCGGCGTGATGTCTCCCGCCAACGTCGTCACGTAGATGTCCCATGCGCCGTCGCGCTGACTTGCGAAGGCGATGGCGGAGCCGTCTGGCGCCCACGCAGGCGCAGCGTCGACGAACGCGTCTCCCGTGATGGGCCTGGCGTCGGAGCCGTCGCCACGCGCGATCCACAGGTCCTGGGCGCCGCCCTCGTCCGACACGAACGCAATCACGTCGTCTACGGGCGACCAGGCAGCATCGCGGCGTCCCGTGGCGAGGTCGCTGGATGCCAGGAGCGGCGAAGCGTCACCCGCCTCCACGATCAACGCGGGCGAGGCGTCGACGACGAACCTGACGACCGCAGTCACGCGAGAACCGGCCTGGTCGGATGCGCGGACGCGCAGCGTATAGATGCCGTCGAGCGACGCTGAAGGGATGGTCGCCACCTGCGACAGATCGAACGATTCGGTGAATACGTCTGTCAGTGGCGTCCAGACCGATGGGTCTGGCGTCGGGCCGAACTCTACGACGCACGACGTGAGGTTGGCGTCTCGGCAGGAGACGCGCACCGGCGAGGCCGCGAACAGTGCCGCGCCGTCCTGAGGCTGTGCGATCGTGACCACAGGCGGGTCGGCATCCACGTGAATCAGTTCGGATCGCGCCGACATGCCGCTCCTGTTTCCGACGGCGTCTTCGGCGATTACGGACAGACTCACTGAGCCAGCCTCGCCGTCTATGCGCGCCTCGGGGAGATCTGTAGTAAGGAGCTCCTCGGCGACGCCGCCGTCGCGCGCGACGTACACGCGGTACGCCGCCGCTGTCGGGTCGGCTCCCCATCGGAACAGCATCTGGCCATCGTCGTCCCATCCCGGCCGCGCGGAGATGTCGACGTGACTGGGCGCAGTGGGCGTGTTGGGAGGTAGGGTGTCGCGCGCGGAATGAGCGACGGCCGCTCTGCCGTCCCCGTCCCGCTCGATCCACGCCAACTGCACCTGCGCCACCGCGTCGCGCGCTGCCTCGCCGGCGGGGAGGCCCGCCGTCATGCGCGCGCCTATCGACGCCAACGGCGACTCGGTGAACCGTGCCGGGACATCCCACCCCGCGTGGGCGTCCCGTCTGGCCAGGAACGTCTCGAAGGGGCCGTGGGCGCCATCTTGCCAGGCGACGTAGGCCGCGTCGTCCAGGATCAGTGCTGCAGGCCGCGCGGATTGGGGCGCGGAGCTCGTCAGGGGTGTCGGTACCTCCCAGTCGAACCCCTCGTTCTCGCTGACACTTGCGTAGATGTCGGGGCCGTCGAGGCCTGGCTTGCTCTGCCACGCCGCGAGGACGCGCCGGCCTCTGGCGGCCAGGGCAGGGGCGCCCGACCCACCGACATGTGACAGCCGACGTACCGCCCCGGCCAACGCCGGAGCTCGCGTCGTGAAGTAGACGTGGGGCGTTGCTTCCCGGAAGTCCTGCCAGGCGAGGTGGAACACCTCTCCGGCCGCCACGACCGCAGGCGCGGCCGACGCGTCCGTGTCGCCAGCCGCGCGTGCGACCGGCGCCGCATTGGGCCACGTATCGCCGTCGTCCACGCTCAGGGCGAACACCGCCTGCGTCATGGTCGTCGTCTGCTCGAAGGTAATGCAGACCGCTCGGGGGAAGGCGCGTGTTGCCGCAAGGTCGGGCGAGGCCGCGTGCGCTCCGGGCGCCACGGACACCGCGGCCGACCAGCCGATTCCGTCGAACCGCGAGAACCTCAGGTCGGAGTTGACCCCATCGTCGCGAACCCATGTCAGGTAGAGGAATCCGTCATCGCATGCTATGGCGGGCTGCGTCGACATCGGCCCCGCGGACGTGACAAGCGCCTCCGGGCCCCACGTCGCTCCGAAGTCACGGCTACGTCGCCAGAACACGCGCCGATCCCCCAGCCGCGCATCGCTCCAGACGATGACTACCTCGGCGTCGCGCACACACATGTCCATGTCAGACACGCGTCCGGCGTCGGCTCCCAGAGATATGTCACGGGCGGGCATCCACTGCGGAGGCGAGGCGCCGACACGCACGGTGACTAGCGCCAGCAGGACATGCAGCAGCGACCAGGCAAGACGTCGCACCATTCTCCCCGACGCGCGGTGGTGACGCGTGAACGCGATTCCAGACTCGGCCGACTCCACCGGTCAAGACGACCGGAAGGGCCTGCCGGGTTACGCATCTACTTGAGAATGGTCATGGACCCGAGTGAACGCCCGCCTCCAGCGCGGAGCTCGTAGAAGTACACCCCGCTGCCGACGCTCTCGCCGAGCTCGTTACGGCCGTCCCAATAGGCGGCCGAGTCTCGACTTACGTGGTACCCGGCGTCGCGACGGCCCAGCTCCAGCGAGCGCACGACGCCCCCCTGGATGTCGTAGATGACGAGAGAGACCTCCGACGCCTCGTTGAGCTCAAACGGCAGCCACGTCTCTGGGTTGAACGGGTTCGGGTAGTTCGGCAGCAGACGGGCGGCGCGAGGGCGCGCGTCCACGCGCAACGACGCATGCGCGCTGACGAGGTCGGTAGCGTCCACACGACGCGTCGCGCCCACTGCAAGTCGATACCCGGCGCGTGTGATCCACTCGAACCGTAGGAGGTCGCCCTCCTCGACGACGGGCGATCGACTCAGGTCCGCGGTTGCCGCGAGATACCTGCCGTCTCCGAGGGGTCGCCCGGCCATCACCGCGCCCGTCCGCGCGTTCAGCACGAGCATCTCGGCATCCCGCGGGATCGACACGTCGCCGATGTCCGCGAACGCCGCGAACGCCCACACACCCGACGGCTCCGCATCGATTCCGGGAGCCGTGAGCAGCGCGTCCGCCAGGGCAACCCCTAGCGCCAAACCCTCAAGGGTGAACGACATCGCCTCGGGGACATTCACGACGTAAGCGACTCCGGGCTCTATCGCGAAGTCCGCCCCGATCGTGACGACCCCGTCGCGCCCGACGAGCGTCTCGTACACGCCGTCAGTCATCTGCATCACGAGCGTCGCGCCGAGTTGGACCAGGTGCGATGCGCTCAGGCCGCTTGCCGAGACGTTGATGCTCTCAGACGCCCCGTGCAGGAACAACGGGTCCAGGGCCAGCCCGACCATGCTGAGGCCCTGCGGCAGGTCGTAGATGAACTCGCGAGCGTCGGACTGGATGTCACGATCCACGGCAAACACCACGCTCGCCGTGACGGCGTCGTCGTTGCGGAGCCCGTCCTCCCCAACCAGGACGACGTACAGCTTGTACGCCTGGCCGTCGGCAAGGCCGATAAGCGTTGCGCTGTCCCCTTCGACGAGCTCGCCGTCGGCGGGGTTCGTCCCGAGGAAATCCGACCCGAGCTTCCAACGCCACCCGCCCACGTGGTTGGCGATCGACACGACGACATCGACCGAACTGACGCCGGCGACGAACTCCTGACCCTCGACCGGGGAGAGGATCGTTAGCGCGGCCGCGTCGTCGTCGTTCTGTATCGACACGAACGCCTGGCCATCGCTCACCGTCGCGTTGGAGACGCCGCTCAGATTCACGAGGAACGACTCGGACGTCTCGGCGAGCACGTCATCCACGAGCTCCACGACGATCGTGGCGGCCGTTGCGCCCGGTTCGAGTGTCAGCGCGCCGGACGTGCCGACGTAGTCGCTTCCGGAGTTCGCCGTTGCGTCCGCTGTCGCGTAGTTGACGGTAACGGTCTGCTCGGTTTCGCCCGCCAGCGTGACGGTGAGCGTCGCCTCGGTGTCTGTGCCCTCGGTGACGGTCGCGTCGCCTATCGTGAGCACGGGCAGCGGATCGTCGTTGAGGATCGTGGCCGTCGCCGTCTCGGACCCGCTCTCGATCTCGACGCCGCGACCCACGGGGTCACTGAGCGTCACATCCACGGTTTCGTCCGCCTCGTGCGCTGTGTCGCCGTTGACGGTCAGCGTGATGGAGGCAGCCGTCTCACCCGGCGCCAGCTCGAGCGTCGACGCTGTCGCCGACGCGTAGTCGACTCCAGCGGTCGCGGTGTCGCCGATCGCGGCGTAGCCGACCGTGATGATCTGCTCACTTTCGCCGGACAGCGTCACGTCCAGCGTGATGGTGGTCGTATCGGCGTCGCCTTCGTCGGCCGCTGCGGAGGAGACCGACAGCGTCACGTCGTCGTCGTCGAGTATGAGGCCGTCGCCGACATCATCGGTGATCGCGACGGACTCGTCGGTGGGATTCGCGATGGTGACCGTTAGCGATTCGTCGGCCTCGTTGAGCGCGTCGTCCACGACGGCCACGTCGATCGTGGCGACGGTTTCGCCGGACGCGAATGTCACCGTCGTCGCCGTCGGCGTGGCGTAGTCTACATCCGGGGTCGCGGCGCCGGTGGCCGCCGCGGCGACGACGAAGTCGAAGGAGATCGGTTGCTCGCTCGGGCCGGACAGGATGACCTCGAAGGAAAGGGCGCCGGCCGTGCCGCCGGCCTCCCCGACGGTGGCATCAGAGATCGAGGCCGTTACGGTCTCGCCGTCGAGGATCGTGCCGAGCCCGACGCCATCGAGCAGCGTCACGCCGCGCGCGTCGGGGGCCGACAGCGCGACCTCGAAGGTTTCGTCGCCCTCGTGGATTGCGTCGTCGAGAATCGCCACATCGAGGGCCAGCGCGGTGGAGCCCGGCGCCACCGTCACGGTCTGCGGGGTCTCCACGCTGAAGTCGGCGTCGAGCGTCGCCGGGACATCGCCCGACCCCTGCACATCGACATCGACCGTGATGTCCTGCTCGCTGGGCCCCGACAGCGTCAGCGTGAACTCGGCAACGCCCGTCGTGTCGTCCTCGGCGATCGTCACATCGTCGACGGTCAGCGTGATGTCATCGTTGTCGAGGATCGTGACCGTGGCGAGGTCCACGCCGATCGTCACCCCGCGACCGGCTGACCCGAACGCCAGCACCTCGAACGTCTCGTCGGCCTCGTTGATGAGGTCGCCGTATACCGAGATCTCCGACGCGAAGGACGCGGTCGTCACAGCAGTCGACCCCGTCTCGACCGTGAACGGCTCGAAGCTCGTCGTGCCGTCCGGGTGCAACGTGTATGTCCCGATCAGGGCTTCGAAGTCCGATCCGTCCGTGGCGGTGGCGCCATACGCCTCGACGTCGACCGAGATGGTCTGCTCGCTTTCGCCGCTGAGCGTCAGCGGAACGGAGACAACCTGCGGTTCGTCATCATCCGATTCTGTCAGCGAGACATCGCCGAGGTCGATGACCACGTCGTCGTCGTCGCCGATGGTCACGATGGCAGAGCCCAGGGCGATCGTGACGCCCTCGCCGGTGGCGTCGGTGAGTACCAGCGTGAACGTCTCGTCGGCCTCGTTGACGCCGTCGTCCACGATGTCCACGAACAGCGTATGGCTCACGGCGCCGGGGATGAACGTCGCGGCGCCCTCGACCGCGCCGTAGTCCGCCCCTGGCGTGGCCGTCCCAGTGTCTGTCACGTAATCGACCGTGACCGTCTGGTCGCTCGTCTGGCTGAGCGAAATCACGATGGCCGCCTCGCCAGCCGCCTCGGCGACGGACATGTCGACGACGCTCAGCGACAGCCCGTCGTCATCCAGGATCGTGGCCGTCGCGAGCGCGCCGTCGATCGTGACGCCGCGTCCGGTCGCGTTCAGGATGGTCGCCGTGAACTGCTCGGTGGCCTCGTTCGTGGTGTCGTCTGTAAGCGACACCTGTACGGCCAATTCGCCGGTCTCCGGGTCGAGCGCTGCGCCGGTCAGCTCGGCCGCGGCGTAGTCCTCGGGTGATGTCGCCAGGCCGTCTTCGGTCGCGAAATCGACGGTGACCACCTGCTCTGTCGCGCCGGACGCGACCACGATGAATTCCGCGACCTCGTCAGCTTCGGACACGGTGATGTCGCTGATGGACAGTGTGATGTCGTCGTCGTCGGCAATCGTCACCGTGACCGATTCGCCCGCCAGGGCAGCATTCATCGCGTTCGAGAACGCGACGGTGAACGTCTCGTCGTCCTCGTTGACGGCGTCCGGTTCTATCGCTATGTCGATCGACGCCGAATCTGTGCCGGCCGCGATGACCAACGTCGACCCAGTGACGCCGCCATAGTCGCTCGCCGCGAGAGCCGTGCCGTTGCCCGTGGCGTACGTCGCCGTCACCTCCTCCGTGGACGAGGCGGACAACGACACCACAAGCGTCGCCACGCCTTCGCCCTCGCCCACGGTCACGTCGGAGACGGTGAGCAGAGGCAGACTCGTGACGGTGATGCTGACGGTCGCCGGTTCGCTCGCCGTCACTCCGTCGCTGACTACGAAGTCGAAGGTGTCGACCCCGCTGAACGCGGATGGTGGCACGTAGGTCGCCGTGGCCAGGGCGTCGGATGGGTCGGCGTCGAACAGCGTCACAAGCCCGCCGTTGGCGGTTGTTCCCGTCGCGCTGGACCCGTCCGCGAGGGTGAACGCCAGGGCCTCGGAATCCACGTCAACCCCGGACAGCGCGATATCGAGCGTCGCGCCCTCCGCGATTGCGAAGGGGCCGACCGGCGTTTCCGCCGTTGGAGGGTCGTCCACGGCATCGACGGTGACCGTGACGGTCGCCGGATCACCTTCGAGGGCCCCGTCGCTGACGATGTAGTCGAACGTGTCCGAGCCGCTGAAGTCGGGCGCGGGCGTGTAGGTCGCGGTCGCCGTATCGGCCTCCGTCG
>NYZG01000417.1 GCA_002687025.1 Candidatus Poribacteria bacterium | reverse complement strand
TCCCTTTGCCGGGTCTTCTGCCCGGCGGTTCTTAGGTCCGGGAAGTCTACGCCGCCGTTTCCTACTTACACACCTTCTGAGGCTACCTCACGATGCCCGCGACGATGCTAAGGGAGTTCCTCGACACGCACGGCGTGCGGTACGTCAGCATACGTCACTCACCGGCGTACACCGCGCAGGAGGCCGCCGCCTCCGCACACATCCCCGGGAAGGAGCTCGCCAAGACCACGATCGTCAACATCGACGGCGTGCTCGCCATGGCGGTGCTCTCCGCGAATGACATGCTCGACTTCAGCCGGCTGCGGGAGCTGACCGGCGCGAGTACCGTCGTCCTTGCGACGGAAGCCGAGTTCCGCGCCAGGTTCCCCGACTGCGAGATCGGGGCGATGCCACCACTGGGGAACCTGTACGCGATGGACGTCTACGTCGATCAGGCCCTGGCCGAAGACGATCGCATCGCGTTCAATGCGGGGACGCACGAGGAGCTGGTGCAACTCGCCTACGCCGACTTCGCGGCTCTCGTCCGGCCGACGGTGGCGGCTTTCCATATGGAGTTGGTCGCCGTCGGCGTCTAGCGGCGTCCACTTTCGGCTGCGCAGATAGGTGCGTGCGGAAGATCGCAGGGGAGGCGATCGAATGAGCAAGAACACGCTGCGTCGCGGCGACGCTACAAAGAAGGTCGTCAAGCGCCGAAACTTCAGTCGCGCGAACGCCTACCAAGCAGTCGCCCGGCCCACGGCTAGGCGGCGCAGGGCGGCGTCACGGCGAGACATCAACAGGGCCGTCCGCTGATATGCCGATCCGAGCCGCGGGCCGTCTGGCCTGCGTTCGGCACACCGGCGCGGCGAAGCTGAGTTCTCACGTCGCACGGCAACCCGATCGGCCGCCGCTGTGTCGCGGGCCGCCGGGTGGTAGACTCGCCACGTCCAGCGCCACCCCGACCGGACGTGGAGGGCCCAGATATGTGCGACGACGACACGATGACGATGCTGGAGCGCGCGGAGCCCTCGTTCCGTCGAGGCTCGATGCGGGACCTTGGCGAGCACCTGATGATCGACGGGGCCACGGGTGGCCCGACCGCCGAGGCCGACCGGGTCATCTGCACGAACAACACGGAATATACCCGCAACGTCATCCTGTTCCTGATCGCGTCGGACGAGCACGAATACACCGTGACGGCTCGCAAGGGACAGCCGGGAGAGAAGAGCCTGACCAAGACCGGTTGCGAAGAGCCGGCGGCGTGGACGCTGAATCCCGGTGACAGCCTGACGCTCTCGGGGGATCACGGCCAGACGGCGTATTACCGGCTCATCGTGTCGAAGCCGTCCTGACTCTCCCTCCCCGCCGGTCTCTCGCGGCATCCAAGGACGCCGATGGCGTCGGATGGGAAGGCCGAGGTCAACGCCAGGGGCGCTTTGCGTTCGGCCCGGCGGGGATGATATGACCTTCCCCGTTGGGAATGCACACCGGCGTGTGGTCACACCCGTACGAGGAGCGCCCCGTATGTTGACGTTTTCCTGCTGCGTCGCCGGTCTGATCTGCGCCGTCACGCCGTCGGACGCAGGACGGATACAGCCGTCCGACGAACACCCGCGCTACTGGCAGTACCAGGAGCGGACGGTAATGCTCCTGGGCGGCAGCGAGAAAGACAGCCTGTTCCAGATACCCCACCTGGAAGCGCATCTCGACGAGATGCGCGCCGTCGGGGCGAACTACATACGCAACACGATGAGCGATCGCAAGGCCATCGGCTATGAGACATGGCGCGTCGCGCAGCTGCCGGACGGTCGGTACGACCTCGACACGTGGAACGAGGCGTACTGGGAGCGCTTCGAGAACCTGCTCGAATGGACGGAAGCGCGCGACATCATCGTCCAGATCGAAGTATGGGACAGGTTCGATTACTCGACGGACAACTGGCTCGGGCATCCGTACAACCCGAAGAACAACGTCAACTACACGCACGAGGAGTCCGGGCTCGCCGCCGAGTACCCAGACCATCCGGGACGCAACCAGCAGCCGTTCTTCTTCACGACGCCGAACCAGCGGAACAACACGGTCATACTGCCGTACCAACAGCGGTTCGTGGACCGGATGCTCTCGCACACGCTGAGGTACGCCCACGTCCTCTATTGCATGGACAACGAGACGTCGGGCGAGGAGGAATGGGCCACCTACTGGGCGGGGTACATCCGAGACCGGGCGAAAGAAGCCGGCCGGCAAGTGTGCATCACCGAGATGTGGGACGACTGGGACCTGAAGGCGGAGCGCCACGCACGCACGCTGGACCATCCTGAGCGTTACGACTTCGCCGACGTCTCTCAGAACAACCAGAAGACCGGCCAGGAGCACTGGGACAACTTCCAGTGGACCCGCGCGCACATCGCAGCCCAGCCGCGGCCCCTCAACACAGTGAAGACGTATGGCGCCGACGGGGGCCGCTTCTACGACTCCCAGGAGGGCGTCGAACGATGGTGGCGCCACGTGATAGGCGGCGCGGCGTCGGCGCGATTCCACCGGCCGCCGTCCGGTCTGGGGCTCTCGGATCGCGCGAAGGCGTCGATAGTTGCGGCGCGGAAGGTGGAGGCGATCGTGCCGTTCTGGGAGCTGGAAGCGGCCAACGAACGCCTGAGCGATCGCGAGGAGAACGAGGCGTATCTCGCGGCGAAGGCCGGCGAGGCGTATGTGCTGTACTTTACCAAAGGCGGCTCCGTCATGGCCGACCTCGCCGACGCGCCCGCCGCGTTGCGGCTGCGATGGCTCGACATCTCGTCCGGCGAATGGGCGGGCGAGTCGGCCGTCACGGGTGGCGGCCCGGTGAGCATCGAGGCGCCGGACAGCCGGGGACATGTCGCCGCTATCACCGAGTAGGCAGGTCGCAGAGAGGGGCGCCACGATGAGCATCGTCGAACGGCTTGGGTACGCCGCGGGCACGCGCGCGCTCATCGTCCACGCGGACGACTCCGGCATGTGCCACGGCGCGAACGTCGCCACGCGCGACGCCCTGAATTCCGGAGCCGTCAGCTCGACGGCGGTCATGGTCCCGTGTCCCTGGTTCCCCGAGTTCGCGGCGATGTGTCGTGAACGCCCGGAGTGGGATGTCGGGGTGCACCTCACGCACACGGCGGAATGGGTGCACTACCGCTGGGGGCCGGTGCTGCCGGCGTCGGAGGTCCCGGGGCTCGTGGACGGCGAGGGGTACCTGTGGCGCGACACGCGATCCGCGGCCGAACGCGCCACACCCGACGAGATCGAACGAGAATCACGCGCGCAGATCGACCGGGCCATCGAGTTCGGCATACGCCCGACGCATATCGACACGCACATGGGCGTCATGGGGCAGTCGCTGGCGCTTGCGGAGGCGTACCATCGTCTCGGCGAGGAGTACGGCCTGCCCGTGACGGTGCGCGGCCCCATCACGGACGCGATCCGCGCACGGGTCGGACCCGCCATAGCCGGCCGCATCGACAGCGGCGATGTGCCGACGGTGCTGCGCGCGTCGGGCGGCGTCGATGCGGTCGAACTGGCCCCGCGGATGCGCGGGTACCAGGACATGCTCCGCGCGCTGGAGCCAGGCGTGACGCAGATAACGCTACACCTCGGCACCGACAGCGAGGAGATGGACGCGGTCATGCCCGTGCACATCGACCGCGTGAACGACTTCCGCACGTTTTCCGACGCGACCACGCGGGCCTTGATCGAGGAACGCGACATACGGCTGGTGCAGTGGCGCGACATCGGCGCAGCCTACTGCTGACGGCGACACATCCCCGCGAGGAGACGAGACCATGGCCGACCGCGGCGACATGGTCGATCGGCTGGGCAGACACGTGCGGGCGCGCATGGCGACTACACGCACTCCCGGCGTTGCCATCGCTCTGTTCGATCGGCAGGAGGTCAGCCGCCTCTTGGCGTATGGCGACGCCGACGTGGTGGCGGGGATTCCCCTGGATGCCGATCGGCCGTTCGCGATCGGCTCGATCACGAAGTCTTTCACCGCCGTCGCCGTTCTCCAAGCCGCGGAACGTGGACTCGTCGACCTGCACGCGCCGGTCACTGAGTACCTGCCCTGGTTCCGCGTGCGGTCTCGGTACTCGCCGATCACGTTGCACCACCTGCTGACTCACTCGGCAGGTCTCGTGACCATCATCGACGGGCCGCCGGACACACGAAACGCAGTCTGGGCGTTGCGCGAGACCGAAGCGGCCTGGCCGCCCGGGGCGCATTTCTACTACTCCGATGCAGGCTACCAGGCTCTCGGTCTCGTGCTGGAGGCGGCGGTCGGTCGGCCGTTCGGAGACATCATCCAGGACGGCATTCTCGGGCCGCTGGGGATGACCGCGAGCGAGCCAACCCTCACGCACGCCCTGCGCCCGCGGATGGCGACCGGCTACCGGCATCTGTACGACGACAGGCCGTCGCATGTGACCCATCCCCTCGTGCCGGCTCCTTGCATCGAGACGAACTCAGGCGACTGTTGCATCGGTTCGACAGCAGGCGACATGGCCAAGTACGGGCGCATGCTCCTCAATGAGGGGCGAACGTCGAGCGGGCCTCTTCTGAGCCCGGACGCGTTCGGTCTGCTGGCGCATCCACACAGCTCACCGGGCTGGTGTGAGTATGGCTACGGGATCGAGCTCCACCAGCGGGACGGCTTCATGCACCTTGGGCATGGCGGCGTCATGCCGGGGTACGAGGCGATGCTGCTGTTGGATCGTGACAGCGGCTTGGGGGTGACGCTGCTCAGCACGCAGCCGTCGGTGGGTGCGCGCGACCTCGCGTGGGCGGTCATGCGACTGTGGCGGAACGGGTCGTCAGGCCGGTCTCTCGATGCCGTGGACCTGTCCGTGCCGGACGCCACGCACGTCGAGAACGCGTCCGACTACGCCGGCGCGTACCACGGCGACGGCGCCGACCTCGTGTTCGCGGCCGAGGGCGGGCATCTCGTCCTCTTGCACAAAGGCGAGCGCGTCATCCTCGAGCGTCGCGAGGTGGATCGCTTCTATGCTTCCCACCCGGACTTCGGTCTGTTTCTGCTAGGATTTGAGCGCGCCGAGACGCGTGGGACATCGTCCGGCGCCGTCGTTGGGGCGCATCACGGGGCCGTCTGCTACACGAGGGAGGGCTGCGCCGCCGCAGGGGAATCGCAGCATCCCCCGACGTGGCAGGCATACCCAGGTCACTACCGGGCGCACACGCCCTGGGAACAGAGCAACTTCCGCGTCATACTGAGGGGCGGCACACTTCTGCTGGTGTGGCCGACCGGCGAGGAGGAGTCGCTCACGGCCGTCTCGGGCGAAGCCTTCCGGGTAGGCGACGCGGTCTCTCCCGAGCGGCTGGCGTTCAGCCGCATCGTCCGCGGGCAGGCTTCCTGCGCGCGCCTTTCGGGCATGGATTACTACCGCTTCTTTACGCCATGACCTGCGGGTCGGCGCCGGACGACCAGCGCTGTCGATCACGTCGGAGGCCGGCCGATCCGTCCATCACGTAAGGACGTCGATACAGCGGGAGGCGTACGCTGGCAGGTGTTCCCGGTCGGCATCGTCCTCATTGCGCTCAACTCGTGGTGGGTGATGCTCGGGAGCGAAGTGTGGCACTCGACGCAGCTCACCATCGCATCGATGTTCTGGAACGCGGTATTCACGCTGTTCCTGGTGGTGATCGGCGGCGGCATCCTCCGACGAGTCGCGCCACGCGTCGCGCCGACGCGGGCCGAGATACTCGTGCTGTACGCGATGGTGGTCATCATCTCGACCATCAGCGGCCACACGATGATGGGCTACCTCCTGCCCGCGATCGAGCACGCCTACTGGTTCGCCACTCCCGAGAACGAATGGCCTCAGCTCTTCGGTCACCACCTGCCCGACTGGCTGGTCGTGAAGGACCGGGAAGCCCTGCGCGGGTACTTCGAGGGTGATGCGTCGCTGTACGACCCGGTCGCGCTCCGCGCGTGGCTGCCGCCGGTGCTGGCTTGGTCGGGCGTCATCGTTGTTCTGTGGACGGCGTTGATGCTCACGGCGACGCTGCTGCGGCGTCAGTGGACCGAGCACGAGAAGCTGAGCTATCCGGTCACGCAGTTGCCGCTGGCGCTGACGGCCGATCCCGTGCGGTTCTTCCGCAGCCGGTGGATGTGGGTCGGCTTCGGAATCGTGATGGCGTTGGACATCTGGAACGGCGTCGCGTTCCTGCGCCCGGCCGTGCCGTCGTTGGCCATCAAGAATCATCGTGTGGCGACGTTCACGACGCGGCCTTGGAACGCCATCGGTGGCGTGTCCGTGTCGTTCTACCCGTTCGTCATCGGGCTCATGTACTTCACGCCGCTCGACCTGTCGTTCTCGTGCTGGTTCTTCTACGTGTTCGGGAGGCTTTCGCAGGTGCTCGTGGTCGTGCTCGGCGGCCAGAACGGGTATAGCTATGAGCAATCCATCGGCGCCTGGGTGGCCCTGGGGCTCATCCCCATCTGGCTCGGCCGCCGTTGGTTCATGGAGATGGCGCGGTACATCGTGCGAGGTCGGCGTGGCGGCGATCGCATCGACGCGGACGAGCCGGTCGGCTACCGGTCGGCGCTGCTGGGCATCGTCGCGAGCGTGGCGATCCTTGGGTTCGTGTGGATATCGGCGGGCATGTCGTGGTGGGTGTTCGCGCTGTACTTTGCGATCTACTTCCCGATGGTGATCGGCATTGCCCGGTCACGGGCGGAGATCGGCCCTCCGGTGCACACGCTCATCTACGTCGACCCCGGGCGGACACTCGTCGCGGGGATGGGCACCCAGCCTTTCGGGCCGCGAAACCTGTCGCTGATAACGCTCCTGTACCCCCTAAACCGCTGCTACCGCGCGAACCCGATGCCTAGCCAACTCGAAGCACTGCGGATCGCGGAACGCGCGGGCGTGCGACCTCGCGCGATGGTGATCGGCATGACGGTCGCTACCGTGGTCGGCTCGTTCCTCACGTTCTGGATATACCTGCACGTGCTGTACGACATGGGCGCGGACAATCGCGCGCGCGGCTGGATCGTGCACATGGGCTTCGAGACGTACAACCGCCTCCAATCGTGGCTGGTGAATCCGCGAGATCCGCGGCCTCTGGAGGTCGCGGGGATGTACGGAGGGTTCGGGTTCACCATGCTCCTGATGTTTCTGAAGTCCCGCTTTCTGTGGTTTCCGTTCCATCCGGGCGGCTACGTGCTAACGACCGGCGGCGGCTTCGGTCGGGAGTGGTTCGCCACGTTCGTGAGTTGGGCTCTGAAGCTCGTGATCCTTCGCATGGGCGGCATAAAGGCGTACCGGGCCGCCGCGCCGTTCTTCCTGGGCGTGCTTCTCGGGGACTACACGATGGGCTGCCTGTGGAGCCTGATCGGGCTGATCTGGGACATGCCGACGTACGGCGTCTGGCACTGACCTCGGAGTGGACGCGATGCGGATCGCGATCTTCGGTGGCCCGGGCTCGGGCAAGTCGACGTTGGCAGACCTACTCGGCGACGTCTGCGATCTCCCGGTGACACACTTGGACGACATCTTCCACCTGCCGGGCTGGGAGGAGCTCGACACGGAGGCCTTCCGCCGGGCCGTCGCGGAGATCGTCGCCACAGATGACTGGGTGATCGACGGGAACTACAGCCGTGTACGGGACATCGTGCTGCCGCGCGTGACGCACGTCGTGGCGTTGGACTTGCCGCTACCGGTGATGGTGTGGCGCATCGCATATCGCACGCTCGGACGACGTCTGGGGTGGCGAGGCGTGACTCCGCTACCGGCGCAGGTGCACGCCGATGGCGAGCCCCTCATCGCCGCCACGATCGGTCTCTCCCAGAACGCCGTGAAGTACAAGCGCGGGCATCTGCGGCGGATACTCGCAGAAGTCGCCGAGGCGCGAATCCCCGCGGATGCCGTGCGCGTCATCACGACAACCGGCGGCGTGACAGGAGTCGTCGAGGCGCTTGCGGCGGAGCTCGGGCGATAGGGCGGTCGCTCATCTGGCTGGAGGGACATCTATACGGTCAGGCGCGCGCGGCCGTATGCCATGGCGTCTTCCGGCATCATGGCTTGCCCGGCGGCCCGGGCCCGGTCGTACGCGTCGGATTCCATGTCGCGGCGCAACCCCACACGCGCCTCAGTGACGGTGTCGGCGTACATTCGCTCCAGCGCGTCGCCGTCTCCGAGATCGTCCTCGTCCCGCCACTTGGCGGCCGCTCGGAACAGTGTCGCGGCTTCGTCGTACAGTTCGCTGAGGTGCGCGACCGTGCCGAAGGCGTACAGGCAGAGCACGCGTTCGCCGTCCTCCACGTCATGCGCAAGCGCACGGGTCAGGGCTTCGCGGGCGACCGCAGCATCTCCGCCGGCCACCTCGATGTCCACCAATAGGAGTCGAACGCGCGTGGTCTCTCGCGGCTGGTTCAGTTGGGTCCTGAGTCGTTCCTCGTCCCGGGCGAAGCGCCGCGCGTCGCCTAGCCGGCCACCCCTGCGAGACGATACCCCGGCCGACCGAAGCGCCTCGGCTATCTCTGTTCGCCCTCCAACACGCTGGACTACATACAGTCGCTCCGAGTGGTACAACGCGGCCGCGTGGTGGTCGCCTTCACGCCCGGCTAGCTCCGCCTGCCATAGCAAGTTAGACGCCTCGTGCCGCTCCGCCCCCACGCTTCGGTGGACCACCAGCGCCTCAGCCAGCGCCTCCCGCGCGTGGGCGTAATCACGGGACCGCGCCGCGCCGATACCTCGCAGAAGCAGGAGCGACGACGACGCTTGCTCTCCGCCGTCCACTCGGAGCCCGTCGGCCGCGTAGGCCATCGCCTTCGCCGCGTCGCCCGCCAGCATGCTCGCCGCGGCTAGTTCCGCGGCCGTCACGGCGGCCTCCTCGGGCCGCTCCAGACGCCTCAGACTTGCCAGCGCCTCTTCGCAGTGCCGCATTCCCTCCTGCACCGACCCGGTCGAGACGAGCGCCTGTCCCTTCGCCCGGCGGGCGAGCGCGACTCCCTCACGGTCGTCTATCGAACTGGAGTGCGCGAGTGCGTCGTCGGCGTCGCGCAGGGCGCCGTCGGGGTCGCCCAACTCGAGGCGCGCCCTCGATCGGGCCGTGAGGGCTGCGGCCAGAAGATCGACGGTGACGCCCTCGCGGCGGTCGCAGAGGATGTCGAACCACCGCGCGCAGCGCGCCCACTCGCCACGATCGTGCCAGGAGGCCGCTGCGTTCGTCGCGATGCGGAAGCCCAACTCACGATCATGCTCCGTCGCCCACTCCAGCACGCGCTCGACATCGCCCGCGGCGGCCTCCAAGAGTTCGCGCGAGCACGTCCCCAGGTACTTCGCGTACCGGCGGCGCAGCAGATCGGCCGCTCCCGCGGATGCGGCGAGTGTGCGCGCGTGTGCGCTGATGGCCCGCAAAAGACGGTAGCGATCGGGCCCATCGCGCTCCGCGACAAGGCCACGTTGCGCCAACGAGTGGACGCCGTCGGCGACCTGCCCCGCGTCGATATCGCCACTCTCGCATACGGCCTGCGCGGCCGACATGGCGAACTCGCCGTGGAATACGGACAGGCTCTGCAGGATAGTCCTGTCGGATTCAGCCGCAGCCTCAACCGCCCACGCTACTACCGCAGGCGTTGTGTCCGCGCCCGCGTGCTTCCCACGCGCGATGCTCTCCCGCAGGCCCGACAAGACTTCCTCGACAGAAGCGTGGGCCGAGGCGGCGGCGGCGAGCTCTATCGCCAAGGGCGACCCGCCAACGGCGACGCCGATATCGGCGACCGCGCGGAACGCCTCGTCGGTGAGCCGGAAGCCGCGATCGGCCTCGTAGGCCCTGCGCTCGAACAGCTCGACGGCAGCCGAATCGCGCAAGAGCGCCGGATCGGCATCCGCGGCAGGCCGAAGGGAGGGGAGCCCATTCACGGGCCAAGCCTCGCGCGCGCGGCCGCCGACGGGAATCGCGCTCGTCGCGAGGAGCCATAGCCGAGGACAGGCGTCGAGCATTCTCTCGACGGATTCACCCGCCGACGCCACGACATCCGGGAGCCCGTCCAGCACGAGCAGCGCATCGCGGTCGCGCAGGAACAGCTCTGCGCGATCGAGGCTCGGATCGGAATCGAGGGCGAGGAGGCCGAGCGTACGCGCGATGGTCGAAGGCACGTCCGACGCGACGGAGACGGCCGACAAGTCGACCACCCATACCCCGCCGGGACGCCGGGATTTGAGGCGTTCGGCCACTTCGAGGGCAAGACGGGTCTTACCGATGCCCGGCCGGCCCGTGAGCGCGACGAAGCGTGACGTCTCGAGCCGGTCGACGATGTCCGACGCGTCGGCGTCTCGTCCTATAAGCCGTGTCCGAGCCGGTGGCAGGTTGTGGGTCGGGCGTAGCGCGGCACGGGCCGCCGAGAGCTGCTTCACGCGCGTGGGGATGGACCTATTGCCGACATCGCCATGCGCGAGCGAGAAGAGACGCAGCGGCAAGCCAGGCTGTACCTCCACCGGCCCGAGGTCAGACATCGCGTCCCCCCACTCCGGCGCGTCCATGGCGCGAATGGCGGTGGTCTCGGACACGAGGACGTGCCCCGTGTCGCCACATGCCATCACGTCGTGGGCGAGGGCGGCTCCCGGTCCCTCGACGCCGCGGGTGTTCCAGAGCTCCGCGGCGCGACGCACAGGGCCGCCATGGACGCCTGCGCTGACTCTGGTCTCGCCGCGGCGCATGAGCGCTCCCGCGACTTCCGTAGCGCAGGCGACCGCGAGCTCCGCCGCGCCGAAGAAGGCCACGGCGAGGCCGTCCTCGCCGACCTGGTCAACGACTGCCTTCTGCCCGCGGGCGCCCTGGTACGCTGGTGTCTCGCGCAGGGCCGCGCGCAGCTCACGGGCCTGCCGGCGACGGTCCTGGCGGGACACCCTCCCGGTAGCGACCTGTACGCACAGCACGTGCGCGGGCGCCAGGAACGTCGCGTTCTGCTGTGAACTCGGCACGATGGGTTGGTCCCGGTGTCGCGTCGCCGCGCCGGCAGATTGTTGCAGGATGCCCGATGTCCGGCAAGACTGAGGAAGCTGTCACGCCCCTGGCACGCGGCGGGTCGACGCGCTACACGTGGCCTGCGGGCCCTCGCTCAAGCGCTCACGTGGAAGGTCTCCCATGCTGGAAATGCCCGAGGTGATCACGATCGCGCGGCAGATGCGCGCAGAACTGGTAGGCAAGACCGTCGTGTCCGCGCATCGCGAGAGCAGTCCACACAAGTTCGTCTTCTACGGGTGCGACCGGGAGACGTTCGAGGCCCGGCCGACAGGCGGCGTTGTTACCGACGTGTCCGCGGGCGGGAAGTGGGTGTACGCCACTATTGGCGAGCATACGCTCATGTTCGGCGACATGGGAGGTCGCGCACTGTACCACGAGACGGACGCCACGCTACCCGAGAAGTACCACGCTCTTCTGCGCTTCGAGGACGGGTCGGCGTTCTCGATCACCGTGCAGGGATGGGGTTTCCTGCGCGTCGAGGACAGCGCCGCGGCGATGCGCCACGAGCATTACGGCGACCGGGGCCTATACACGCTGAGCGATGACTTCACGGCGGCAGAATGGGTGCGACGGCTGCGCGAATTCGGCAGCGCGAACGGCAGGAGCATCAAGTACTTCATGATCAGCGGCCCGAGCGTTCCGGGCATTGGGAACAGCTACCTACAGGACATCCTCTACCGCGGGGGCATCCACCCGAAGAGGCCGGTGGCCGACATCAGCGACGCCGAGGCCGAGCGTCTCCATGCGGCGATACGGCTGACGCTCACCGCCGCCATAGACCTGGGAGGGCGGGACGAGGAGCGCGACCTCTACGGCAGACGTGGGGGATACGCCCGCATCCTCGGCAGCAGAACGCGCGGCAAGCCGTGCCCCGAATGCGGCGCGCTCATTGAGAAGACCCAATACCTCGGCGGGGCGGCGTACTTCTGCCCGCTCTGCCAGAGCTAGCGCCTCCGGCCCGGCGCGGATGCGGGACTATGGGCGTCGAGCTGCCGCCGGCACATGCGCCGGCTGTGGTTTGATCGCCCGAGATGTCTCCGCGTAGAATCACGCGCAGCAGGAGGAAGCGCTCATGCACGAACTGGCCAAGCTCGCGGTGGACACCGCGCGCAGTCGCGGCGCGACGTTCGCCGATGTCCGCATCATGCAACGGCGGCGTCAAAGCCTGAACGCTGAGGACGCGCGCATCGCCCATCTTTCGGACAACGCCGACGCGGGATTCGGCGTGCGTGTTCTCGCCGATGGGGCCTGGGGATTCGCGGCCAGCGGCGTCATCACGCGCGACGAGATACAGCGCGTCGCCGGCCGCGCGGTCGAGGTCGCGAAGGCCAGCGCGAGGGCGATCGGCAAGCCGGTCGAGTGGGCGCCAGAGCCCGCCGCCGAACTTACCTTCAACAGCCCATGCGAAATCGACCCCTTCGGCGTCAGCATCCCCGAGAAGGTCGAGCTGCTGCTGGGCATCAACGCGGCCCTCACGAAGCACGAGGGCATCAAGAAGGCGTTCGGCCGCATGGCGCTACGGCGCGACGAGAAGCTCTACGTGAACAGCGACGGGTCCGTGATGGAGAGCGACATCGTCATGACCGCCGTCGAGTATTCCGCGACGGCAGTCGGCAAGGGGGAGGTGAAGTCGCGCGCGTATGTCCCGCCACCCCGCACGCTAGGCTAC
>NYZG01000416.1 GCA_002687025.1 Candidatus Poribacteria bacterium | reverse complement strand
CATCCTCTCGGTTCACGACTTGCGCCACGCGCCCGTCCTCGATATGGACTATCCGGTCGGAGACGTCGAGCATCTTGAGGTCGTGCGTCGCGGTGATGATCGTCACGTTGCCTTCTCGGTTCAGTTCGCGCAGCAGGTCGATGACGTCGAGCCCGGTCTGCGTGTCCAGGTTTCCGGTCGGCTCGTCGGCGAGGATGATCGACGGGTCGTTCGCGAACGCCCGCGCAATCGCCACGCGCTGCTGCTGCCCGCCGGACAGCTCGACCGGCTTGTGCTGCACGCGGTCCCCGAGTCCCACCCTCGTGAGCAACCCAACGCCCTTCTCGATCGCGTCGTCCGCAGTGTCCCCGGCGAAGATCATCGGCAGTGTGATGTTCTCGAGGGCCGTCATCACGGGGATCAGGTTGAACGTTTGGAAGATATAGCCGATCTTCCGGCAGCGCAGCCACGCCAGTTCGTACGCGTCCAACTGCGCGATGTCCACCTCGTCGATGTACACGCGGCCTTCCGTCGGCTTGTCCAGCCCGCCGACCATGTTGAACAGCGTGGACTTCCCTGAACCCGACGGCCCGACGATGGAGATGTACTCGCCGCGGCGGATTTCGAGATTCACGCCGCGAAGCGCGTCGACGGTCGTGTCGCCCATCTCGTACCGCTTCACCACGTTCCGCACGCGAACGGCGTTCTCGACGGGAACTAGCGTGGCGGCGACGGCCGCGGCGTCCGTGCCCTGGACTTCCGTCATTTCCTCCATCGTCAACGACCCTTCCTCCTCTTTGACCGCTTGCCACGCCCTTTGGTCTTCGCCGCCGCAATCTGTTCCTTGGCCGATTCCGTTACGACGAAGCCCAGCATCCCGCGTTTCCCCAGCACGCGGAAGAACTCCGCGAGCGATGCCTCCGACTCGCGGCGCGTCATGCCGAACTCCTTCGCGAGGTCCTGCGACACCTCGCCGAAAGTGCGCTCCCCGTCGCAGCGCTCCCATACGAACGACCCGACGGCGTCCAGGGCGACCACGCGCTTGTTCGGCAGGTCCATCACCCGCACGAGAACGCGGAGCACGCGCTTGTGGTCGGCGGGGATGATGAGCGACACCTCGCCTGTGTCGTCCTTCTTCCACTCGACGAGTGAGTTCCGCACCGGAACGGACGCCATCACGTCGCCGCGCGACCGCTGCGTATGCGGAGGCCGTCGACGCAGGCGGAGCGTGTGGAGCACGTTGTCGAGCGCCGCGGCCATCACTCCACCGCCTCGGCGGGCCGGAGCGGGATACTCTCCGCGATGCGCCGCGTAGCCGCACGCAGATCGCGCTTCCCTGTTGCCCGCACAACGTACAGGCGATTCGCCGACACATCCTGCCATACGTGGCCCGAGGTCTGCGTAGCGCGCATGTACGAATCCCACGACTTCCTCAGCGACGCGTCCCAGATGCGCATCGACCCCTCGTGCAGATCGTCGGCGTCCAGCGCGAGCGTCGTGCCGCGCATCTGCTTCGCGTACGTGCGACGGAACCATCCGTCGATGTCGCCGTCTTTCATCTGCTGGCTTGCGAGGCCGTAACGCTCGACGGCGACGCGCGCGGAGCCGTCGGTGAATGAGAAGAGGATGTAGCCGTTCAGAAGCTGCAGCTTGTCCAGGCGGAAGCGCCGCGGGATGTCCATCTCGAGACCGTACGCCGTCCACAGGCTCGTCGAGCTCGAAGGGTGGTCCTGGACGGAGCGGAACACGCGGATCGCCTGCTGGCGCGTCCCCTGCCCGCCCGAAGGCCCGATGACCTGCGTCATCACGACGCGCTGACACAGGGCGCAGCGCCAGATAGCGCCGTATGCTCGCAGCTCGCCGCGCCAGGAGAAAAACCGCGCCTCACGGTGCTCGTGGAAAGCGGCGTCGGGCCCCGAGTTGGGGATGAGCGTCTGATCCCGCCGCACCTCGATGGGCCCGATCTGCTTCTCGTACGTCTTACGGATGCCGGACAGGTAGTTGTCGAGGGTCTTCTCGATGTCGAACTTCTTCTGCGGGTGGGAGCTCCACTTCAGCTCCATGCGTGGCTGGGTCGCGTCGTCCAGACGCAGATAGCCTTCGGCGGCGTCGTGGGTTTTCGGGATGCCCACGAGTTCCCATTCGGCGGGGGCTTCCGCGGTGAGTCCCTGCCATCCGAACGGCGCCCAAGAGTCGGCCATCAGTCCACGCCCTTGGCCAGGAACACCATGCACTCGTGTTGGCGGCGCATCGTCAGAACGGCTTCACGATGACCGATTTCTGGATCAGGTCGATCGCGACGCCGGCCATGCCGACAAGCGCCAGGCCGCACCAGAACCCGGCGAGCAGGACCGGGTTGTAGCGGGACCAACGGTTACGTCCGAACCGCTTGATCATCACATAGCGACCGATGATCGCGCCCACGAACTGCAACAGGAAGAAGCCGGGGTCCGCGCCCAAACCACCGATGAGTCCGTACCCCGCGATGTGCCGATACGGGATGCGCGACACCACTGAGGCGCCGTAGATCGTGAGCGATACGACGAACCCCGCCAGGATATACGCGGGCCGGATAGCCTGAAGCTGCTCGGAGTGACCGTCACGCAACGCAGTGATCCACAAGGCGCGCTGGGTAACGAATATCGGCCACATCATCTGCGCGAACTGGTACTGCGCGGACGGGATCGGCGCCAGTTTCCAGATGAAGTGCCACGCCAGGATGCCCGCGATGAGCAGCACCGGCCACGCCAGTAAGTCCGCGGCGATCTTGCTCGTGAATGTCGTTCCGGTGAGCTCGAGAATCCGCCACCCCTGCGTTTCCGTGCCGTAGTCCTCGTTGGGGAACGGGGCGAACCAGATGTCGATCTCATCGTACTTGCTCAGGATGAGCGTGGCTTCTTTGATGTACGGGATGTCGAACAGGTCACGGCTCATGATCCCAAACGTACGCGCGCTGATATAGGAATTCAGCGGCGTGTACAGGAACGCGAACCCAATCAGGAAGCCAAGCGGGAAGCCCGGGATCAGCTTGTGCACCACGTACACGTAGCCGCCCATGCCGACCGACCACATCAACAGCGCCAGCCATATCGGGAAGTCGCCACGACCGGGCGGCGGCGTCCAACTGCCGGAGCCGTCCTCGCGCTTGCGTCCGCGCTTGGCGAACATCACGATCACCGTCACCAGACCAAGCGCGGCGAACGAGAAGCTCTTGCCGTACGAGAAGCTCATCCAGAAGTCGAGACCGTTCCTCAGCCCGGTGACACGGACGTCCATGCCGGGCTCCCACGTATGCAGGATGTCGTGGCGGTACAAGTACGGGTTCAGGAAGAACTGCGTAAACGTCGCGGACACGAACTGAGCGATCACCACCGGGATGGGCATTACGAAGCCGGTAAGGATCGCGCTGGCGTCCGTGGTGATGGCGAACGTGCCCGTGGGCGCGAACGCCTCGATGCTCTGCGTGAAGTCGATGAACGGAATCGGGATGATGCGCAGGGGCTCGGCCATCCCGAGGGCGCCGCTGATCTGCGGTATGCCCACATAGATGGCGCCCCATCCCATCCCTATGATGGAGCCGATACTGAAGACCCTCCAACGCCAGGTCTCCGTCTTGTGCGTCGTCTCCGCGAGCGCTGTCGCCCCTTGTGCGCTCACGGGCGCGAGTGGATATGGCAGCTTCTCGAAGTCGGCGCACACTCTGAATAGGAAGTAGCTCCCCGAGATGTGCCTCAGCCGCCAGAGCAACTGCAACAGCAGCATCAACGTTATCGGGCCGATCGGGAACCCGAAGACACGAGCTTCGCCGCGCGCGCCCTGCCACCAGTCCCTATGGAACAGGGACCGCACGGCGTGCGCTTTGGATTCCTTCGGTGGTATTGCCCAGTCGGGGATCTTGTCCGAGATCTCGTACGACTCGGCTTGCTGCGAGTTGATGAAATACGAGTCGTAGATGTACCCCGAGTACTGCCCGCCTGCGTTGACGGCCGCGCCCGTGAGGGCGAGCAGGATATACAGCTCCTGCCGCTTCGCGGTTTGGAAGGAGCGCCGCGCGATCTCGGTGAAGAGGATCACGGCGACCCACGGAGCAGCCGCGCCGCCGGCAGCCTGCCCGGTCTGCAGTGTCAGGTAGATCGCGCCGGGCATCATCAGGAAGCCGACGAACGCAGCGCCGATCAGAACCTTTAGGCTCAACCCCGACTCGAAGGTCCGAACGCCTTCGTCCGTGTCGTATCGCTTTGCCCAGGATTGCATTTCCTCGGCGAGCGATTCCCCTTTACGTCTTGATCGAGCCACTCTCGCTCCCTTGGGCGCGGATGTTCACGCGCCTATCGTGTGCGCGGCGTCAGTCGGATGCGAATTCCGGCGTCACGCCTGCCAGACGTTCCGTCTCGTCGCGGCCACGGGCGTGGAACTCGCCGCGCAACTCGACGTTGAACGTGCGCCATATCAGCAGCTGCTTGCGGATCAGGTTCAGATAGCGTCGGTTGACGCGCTTCCACGAGGCGATCTCCCCGCTCTCGCGGAACACGACCAGATGTATACGGAACAGTTCTTCTTCTTCGCCGCCGACCGGCGAGGTCCGCAGGCTAACCCGCTGGCTTACGCCGAGGTCGTACGGAGCCAGCCACACCATCATTTCGCAGGCGTACTGCTCCTCGTCCGAATCCTCCGGGGCCTCCCGTTTGAACGTGACGTCGTCGGCGTAGAAGTCACTCGCCGACTCGTCCGCGTGGGCCTCGAAATAGTCGCGCATGAAGATGTTCAGACCCAGCGCTTCCTCGCCCAACACCGTGAACGGCAGGTCGAAGTGCCACTCGTCGCCGTCCGGCTCGGGCAGTCGCCACTTGCGCTCGATGTCCGGCACCGCCATGCGCCCGGCCTTGATCGCCGGATACATCGTCGACGCCAACACGACGAACATCACGATCATCGTCGCGTACACCGTGGACCGCGCGGAGTAATTCAACGTCAGCCCCGCCAGCCAGCCCGTCTGCACCAGCGTCCAGGCGGTCACCTGGCCCAGCAGGTAACCGAGCACCGCGCCGAGCACCGCGTACACGCACGCCTCCGCCATGAAGAGGAAGGCGATGTGCACCGGCGCAAGGCCGACAGCGCTATAAATCCCGATCTCCCGCACGCGCTCGTAAACGGCGCCGAGCATCGTGTTCAGCACGATCAGCGCCGCGATAAGGACCGGCACGGCGAGGTTGCTCATCTGCTCCGTGGACGTGCCGCCGATGGAGCTGTAAAGGAAGACGCTACGTCCCTTGCCGACGAAGAAGTCGAGACCCGACCTCTTCATGACCGGGGACATGATCGCGTCGATCTTGTCGCCTACCGTGACGCCTGGTGGCAACTCGCGCTGTAGGTCTTCCATGTTCACCGCGACGGATTTCACGTTCCCGCCGGAGTCGATGACCATCTGGTACGGCATGATCGCGATCTGGTCAGGCGGGAGGTGCTGGTACTTCTGCAACTCGCCTTCGAGCGTCGAGTCCTGCGAGCCACGCGTCTGCTGTTGCTGCAGCAGTGTGTAGTCGACCGGCGTCAGTTCCTCGCCGTCGAGGTCCGTGAGTTCCTTGAAGTCGATACCCAACACGCCGACGACGAGGAAATCCGCGCCCAAAACGCGCACCTTCGCGTCCCCGTTGACTACCTGTTCTTCGGTGATCCCGAGCGAGTCCGACACGCCCTTGGGAAGCACGCAGACGTAGGCGTCCCGCTCGTCCTCCTCGAACCACCGGCCGTACGCCAGCTTCGAGTGAATCCGCGTGACGTTCTTCTCTTCCGGCGACATGCCGACGAGCATCGCCACCGTGTAGTCGGTGTCTTCCTCGACGAGGCTGTCGATCACGACCGCGGACTGGTTGCCGATGCTCGCCGCTTCGTACCACGCGCGCGGGGCGACGTAGTTCGACACCTCGATCTCGGTGCGCGCGCCATCGACGAGGGCCGTCATGGTCGACTTCAGGAAGTTGGTCCGCGAGCCGTCTACGACCGGCTCCTCCAGCGCTCGCCAATACTGGTCGCGTATCAGCACGCCCTGGTAGTTCGGCGTGACGCCCGGGATGCGCGTCGAGTGCGCCCGTATCTCGGTCCTAACCGACGTGAACGAGATCACCGTGAAGGTGAGCGTGACCAGCGTGGCGCACGTAAGGAGCGTGCGCCCCTTACGCTTCCGCATGTTCGAGATGCCCAGCGAGAACGCGGCGGCGCTCGCCGAGAGTCGCCCAACGTCCGCCTTGTAAATCTTCGACTTCTCGCGGCGCATCTTCTCGAGCTGCTCGTTGAACTTGCGGATGATGATCGTGATCACCACCACCGTCAGTGCCAGCACGATGAACGCGATGAGGATGATGAACGGCGTCTCCGCGATCTCGAATGCCGGATGCACGCGGCTCAGGAAGAAGAAGATGAGCAGGAAAATCCCGAACGTGTAGGCTATACGCTTGTTGATGTTCGTCGCGGCAAAGAGCAGGCGCTCCCCGAACATCGAGAACGGCAGCAGTAAGAAGAGGTAGAACATCACGCCGCGGACAACGTCGTTGCCGGTGGCCTTCACGTCGGGATACGCGATGGACTCGTTGCCCCACGCGGCGCGCGCCTTCTTCAGGGCCGCCGTGTACTGATTCGCCGACAGATCACGCTCGGCGAGCTTGAGCAGGCGACTCGCCTCCGCGTGCAACTCCTCCAGCCGCTTGTTGTTGATGCCGTAACGCCGATACAAGCCGATGCGCGCCTCGTCCAGGTTCCACATGTCCTGCACGACCACGTAAGGCGTGACGCGGATCGACCCGTTCTCGCGGACGACGAACCCTTCGCCCGTATAGAGCGTGGGGTTGTCCACGTTCGTGCCAGTCGCCTTGATGAGCAGCAGCAGCTTGCCCAGCAGACCGGACGCCATGCTGATCTTGATCCGCGATTCGGGCTCGGAGTACACCAGCGCGATCGGCTCCGCCGCCGAGACGAGCGGCTGTATCCACGGCCGCGAAATCCCGTAGCGCTGCGGCGCGGCGTCGCGGTCCGAATCGTACACCTGCAGTGAAGTCAGCGTGCGCATGTACCGCTGGTCGACCAGGTCGTAGATCGTCGTGCTGACGCACGGGAAGGCGACGATGTTCGCCCCCACGCGACGCCGGTTGATGGGGATCAGATTCGGGTAGATCTTCGCGCCGAATTCGCCCAGGTCGGGGGCGTATACGATGTCGCCAGAGTCGGGATCAAGGACGAACGCCTCTACCTCTTGGGTGCCCTTCGGCCGGATCGTGGCGCGGCCTTCCATCGCCAGGCCCGAGAGCGTGTATCTGCCTTTCTGGTCGCCGAGCACGTACAGGTCTCCGCGAACGCCCATCATCGTCTTGTTCTTGCGGCGGATGGCGATGATCGCATTCTGCACCGGCGTCTGCGGCACGGCGCTTTCGCGGGCGTCGTATTCGACCACGCGGCCCGATAGCGCGGTGTAGAAGTTACCCACGCGCGCCGATGTCGGCATCTTCGGGTCGCGCAGCATCTGCACGGTCAGGGAGGCGAGCGTCTGCACCTGCGCCTCGAGGTTCTCGAAGTTCAGGCGGTCGTATGTATCGAGCGGGGTGTCTGTGTAAACGCGGCCGTCGTCGATCGTGGCGAACGTCATGCCCGTCCTGCCGGACAGCGTGGCTACCTCGGCGTCGAACGCCATCTTGCCGGGGATGTACGTCTGCCAGGTCTTGCCGCCGCTGGCGCTGATGGCGTTGACGAAGTTCGTCTCGGACTCGATGCCCGCCATCGCCATGAGGCTGCGCAGGTCGTTCACTTCATCGTCGGACAGTCCCTCGATCGGTCGGCTCTTGAGGGCGAGCATCTTCTCGACGCGCGCGAACAGGCGCTTCGTGGATTTGCGCTGGCGACGCGCCTCGCGGATATCGTTGCGGACGAACCGACTGACTTCCTTGCGGATGTAGTCGATGTCTTTCAGCATCGTCTTCGAGGGCTCGCCCTTCTGGCGCATGTCCTCGAACTGCAGCTTCATCAGGCGGCTGACGCCGCCCAGCGTCACGAGCGTGTCGTAGTAGTCGAATACGAGCGTTTCGAGCGTCTTCCCCTCGAGCTGCTCGACAGTATTCACCCGGTCCGCCACGCCCCACTGGCTGGAAAGGATCGCCTGGCGCACGTGGTCGTCGGGGAATCGGCGAAGCGCCTCGAGGTTCCGCTTCAGGTTCGCGTTGGTCGCGTATTCCATCAGCTTGTTGCCGATGGGCGCGTATTCGCGACGGAGCTCGAACTCACGGTTGTCGTCGTAGAAGGAGCCTTTGTAGAACACGCCGAAACCGTCGCTCTGCGTCGACAGGTCGAGCGACACGACGAGGGACTGGTAGTAGCGCCCGAGTTCCTGCTGAAGCTGGATCGACTGGATGACCCCGGCGACACGCTCTTGGTACGCCGCCGCGTCTATGCGAGACAGCCGTTCGATGCGCTTGTGGACGTTGCGCACACGGGAATTCCGCATCGTCATCAGGTTCGTGCGGAGCAGTCGCTTCTCGCCCTCGGTGAACGTCCGTTCGATCGACGGCACCAGGTCATGCAGTTGCAGTAGCTCCAGGACGTCGTTGCGGGCGCGCCGTTCGGCCGTGGTCAGGTACGTCTCGTGCTCGTACTGGGCGAAGAGTTGCTCGCGGGCGTCGAGAAGGCGATCGTAGTCGACCTGGCCGAGGTGGTTCGCAAGGGCGAGAATCTCTTCGGCGCGGAAATCACGGTTCAGGACGCCCGACTGCGCGGCGGCCAGGAGGCTTTCGAGTCTGGGGCCTTCCTGTTCGAGGCGGCGCTCCGCGATGTTCAGGTAGTGCGCGAGTTCCTCGGCCGCATATTCGCCGCCGTCTTCCAGTTCGGCGTGGTTGGTTTCGGCGGCGCGCAGTTCGTCTTCGGTCAGGTAGCGGGCGAGGGTCGGCTGCAATGTGCCGAATCTGACCATCTGCACCGCGCCCTGGATCGTCGACACGTCCCCGGCGCCGGAGTAAGAGCGCGCCGCGGCCAGTGCCCTGGTGAGGAGCGCGTTCTCGGTTTCCCCATAGTTCTCGGAGGCCACGCCGCCGTCCAGTATCTCCGTCGCGCGTCGGATACGCCCGAGCTGCATCGCCGTGAGATGCCGGCCTAGCACCTTGTCCGGCACGTACATCGTCGCGATGCGTCCCTTCTGGATCTCCCAGTCGTCGAGGACATCGTCCTGCGCCAGCTGGCGCAACGCTGCTTGCGGGTCAAGCTCACCAAACCCGGGGATCGTGATCGGGGCCATGCGTCCTAGCGCGTCCGCGGGCGGGTTCTCGCGGTCATAGAACGGCAGCAGGCTGTCGGGGATCTCACGCGAATACCCCCGTCCGATCTGTCCACGATCCGCGATGGCCCGGACCTGCTCCATGGCCCAGACGTCGAGCTTCGCGATGGGGATCGCGACATCGCTCAGGATCTGCTGCACGGTGTCGCGCGACCCCTGCAGACCCTCGATCTTGACGTCGTCGATGCGCCGCGTCACATCTCTAAGGAACTGCCCCGTCTGCAGCCCCAGGAACTCCGCGCGGGCGAGGTGGACGTCGAGTAGGGCTCGTTCCTCCTCGGTGAAGTTCTGCGCGTCCCGGTTTTTCGAGAGGTCGGCGACCTTCCGCTTGCGTTGCTCTTCCTTGTCGGCCCGCTGCTCTTCGGCCAGTCGGTCCACCTGCAGTTGCGCCGTGGCGAGGTCGGTCAGGCTGCGGACGACCGAGTCGAGATCCGTCGCGATACTCTCAACGCGGTGGAAAAACGCGGGCGGGAATTCCACCAGATACCCACGGTCAATGGACAGCGCCATCTTACGGCCGAGCTGCTGGAACTCGATGACATCCTGGTTCAGGTCACGCCGCAGCTCCCGCATCGTCTCGACGTTGTCCTGGCTCAGACCCTCCATGAACGCGCGCATCCCGCCCAAGCCCTGGAAATGGGCGCCGGTGGCCAGGAACAGCACCGACCGCGCCGGGCGGAACTCAGGCTGTTCCAGCAGCCGCGCGAGCTCGAACATCGACGCGATGCCCGCGGTCGTCTGAGCGCCGGGAGCCAGGGATGGCACCACCGACATCGAGTCGTAGTAGCTCTGGATGATGAT
>NYZG01000415.1 GCA_002687025.1 Candidatus Poribacteria bacterium | reverse complement strand
GTCGAGCCGTTTCCCATCGAGCTGTCGCCACCGACATGGGCCGACCTCGTGATCGACCACGAGGACGCGCTCGTCGTCGCGAACGCCGAGGACGACGGGACGACGCCCCTGGACGACGCGATCATGTCCAGCGACGCGGCGACGCTCCTCGAATACGACGTCGGACTCGTCGACGACCTGCCGGTCATCGTAACGCCCGGCGCCCCTGTGGCGCGCGCAGGCAGCTATCGGCTTGCGGCCGACGCAAGCTCCGACCGCCCAGGCGCGCGCATCGTCGTCACGCTGGATGTCGGAGGAGTCGTGGGCGCGCGTTCCGGGGAGTTGCTGCTGGGTTTCGATCCAACGCTCGTGCGACCCGTGTCGGCCACGGGCAGCGGGACGAACCGCGCGCCGCTCATCGCGGACAGCGAGGGCGAGGGGCAGTACGCCGTCGCGTTCGCCTCTGCGCGGGCGTTGACCGGGAGGGACGCGTCGCTGGCCGTGGCTTTCGAGGTTGCCACCGACACGCGCCGCGCCGTCGAGAGCGCGATACGTGTGCGAGGCCTGCGGCTGAATGGCGCGAAGGTCGACCCAGGCTTCGAGTACGCATTCCAGGTCCGGCCGTACGAGTTCCGGCTCTACGCGAACTACCCGAACCCCTTCAACCCCGAGACGTGGATCCCCTTCGAGCTCGCCGAGGATGCGGACGCCACGATCCGTATCTACGGCATGGCGGGACGGCTCGTGCGCACGCTGGAGCTCGGCGCGCGGGCAATGGGCGAATACACGAGCCGCGCCGACGCCGCCTACTGGGACGGCGCCAACAGCTACGGGGAACGCGTCGCGAGCGGGGTGTACGTCTACGAGCTGACCGCGGGCGAGGATCGCTCGCTCAGACGGATGGTCGTGCGGAAGTAGCGCGGAATCAGCCGCCTCGCGTCGCCGTGAAAGGGAGAATCACGATGAAGCTACGTACTGCACGCGCCGTTTGCGCCGTCCTGGCGATGTTCGGAGTTGCGTCTTCCGTCCACGGACTCAACTGGGAGCAGTTGCCCGGCCCCTACACGGGTGAGGCGTTGGGCATATTCGCCGCGCCTTCGGGGTCTCTGTTCGTGGGCCTGGAGGTCGGGGCCGTTTACCGATCCGACGACGGCGGCGACTCGTGGTCGCACAAGAGCGTGGGCATTGAGAGCCCGTTCCCTACGGCATTTGCGGCGTCAGGAACCTACGTGTTCGCGGTTACCTACTACGGTCACGTGTACCGCACGGATGACAACGGCGAGTCGTGGGTGAGGAAGGACACGGGCGTCACGTGGGGCGGAGCGGACCTCGGGGCGAACATGGCGTCACATGCCGGCGGCGTCTTCCTCGGCACGAGCGCCGGGGGCGTGTTCCGGACGGACGACGATGGCGAGACGTGGACCCAGAAGAACGGCGGTCTACCTGCGAGCGCCAAGGTCACTCGGTACGCAGCCATTGGTAGCACGCTCTTCGCGGCCGTGTGGAACGCCGGTATCTACAAGACAGAAGACGCGGGCGAGTCGTGGACGCTCACGCCGGGCAGCACGACTCATCCCAACGACCTGGTCGCGGCCGGGTCAAGCCTATACGTTGCACACGACTCTTCGGTCTCCCGGTCGGGCGATGGTGGCGCCACCTGGAGCGTGGTTTACACCGGGTCGAATACGTGCACACGCCTTCTTGCGACCGCCGGATCGGTGTTTGTGTACGTGAACACGGACGGCGTGTACCGTACGGACAACGACGGCGCGACATGGGCGCTGAAAGCGGCCGGCCTATTCAGCGAAGCGACCATCTACCGGTTCGCGACAGATGGCACGGCCGCATACATCGCGTCTATGGGTGGTGTGTTCCGGACACTTGACAACGGGGAGTCGTGGCAAGGTTCCCAGACGGGGATAGTGAGCGCGCACGTCAATGGCATCTACTTCAGCGCGTCCGACATGTACGCGGCCACGAATCAGGGGGTCTTCCACAGCGGCGACGGCGGCTTCACGTGGAACGCTCGTAGCGCGGGACTGGCGTACTCCGTCACGGAGACGCTGGTACAGGCCGACGGCTACCTGCTCGTCGGCACGAGCCGCGGCGTCTACCGATCCTCCGACGGCGGGGTTTCCTGGGTCGTCAGCCTCGACGCCAGTCCCCAGCATTACGACCTGACCGTACATGGCTCCAGCGTCTACATCGCCAGGAATGAAGGCTCTCCGCAGAACGTCGCCCGCACTAGCGACGGCGGAGCGACATGGGAGTACGTTGGTACCGGCCTGCCCAGCAGTGGGGCGGGCGCCCTGCTCTCCACCGGTTCCACGCTGTTCGTTGGGCTCCAACAGGGCGTGTACCGCTCGGAGGACAACGCGGCGTCCTGGACGGCGACATCGCTGACCACCGGGAACGTGCTGGACCTGGCACAGTCCGACGGCACGCTGTTCGCTGCTACGGAAACGGGGCTATATCGGTCCGCGGACGGCGACGTGTGGGAGGAGTCGCTGGCGGGTTCCACGTACAGGGTGGCGGAGTTTGCGGACAGCGTTTACGTTGGGATCGCCGGAGCCGGGGTCTTCCGGTCCGACGACGCGGGCGTCACCTGGGTTGCCGACAACCTGGGGTTGGAGGACTACCTCGCGCTCGGAAAGTCATTCTTCCGCTCGATGGAGTCCGACGGGACGTACCTCTACGCCGGCACATACGCGGGCGGGATCTTCCGATCGGCGGCCGCGCCTCCAGTCACCGTCTCGATCACCGCACCCGCCGCCGACCAGGTCTTCCCACCGGGCACGACGGCCGCCACGCTGACCGTAGACCTAGAGAACCACGCCTCTCCGGGCCACTGGCACTGGCAGTTGGACTCGCCCTTCGCCGCGTCAGGCGTTGTGGCCGGTAACGAGGTCGCCGCAGGGACGACATCGGCCACGATCCCAGGCCTGACCGACGGCGCGTCGCACACGGTCTACGTCACCCTCGTCGAAGACCAGCACAGCGTGCTCGCCACGCCGGTCGAGGCGCCGCCGCCTTCTCGGTAGACACGTTGCCGACTGAC
This sequence comes from Candidatus Poribacteria bacterium, assembly GCA_002687025.1. Lineage (GTDB taxonomy): Bacteria > Poribacteria > WGA-4E. Next base: position 8,940 of record NYZG01000415.1, on the reverse strand, counting down.
TACGTCCAGGTCGTCAGCACACAGGGCGCTGCGGGGGCGACGGTGTCCGTGCCGATCACGATCCATGATGTCGCCCTTCTCGACGTCACGGGCGTCGACCTGACGGTGGTTTACGACGCGACGATCCTCATGCCCACGAGCGATGTGAACGGCACGACGGCGTTCGCCTTCGGCGATGTGGTGACGCCGTCGTGGTCGATGGAGCAGAACGTCGTCACCCCTGGACAGCTTGAGGTCGTCATGGGCGGAGCCTTCGACGCTCCTCTGACCGGCGCGGGCGTCCTGGCTTACGTCGCGTTCGACGTCGACCCGGCCGCGACGCCCAACGCCACCAGCGCCCTGAGTCTCACGCGCGCCGACTTGAACGAAGGTCTCATCTCGTCGACGGCCGTGGATGGAGTGTTCACGGTTGTCAGCCTGATGTACGGCGACGTGACCGGCAACGGCACGTTGGGAGGATACGACGGGTCGTGGGTGCTGGAACACGCCGTCCAGGCCAACATGACTACGCCGGTCGACGTGACATTCCCCATTGAGATCGCCCCACCTATCTGGGCGACGCTGCCTCTGGCCGAGATCGATGCAGATGCCGTTGCGGACGTGGATGGTGATGGCGACATCACCGCGATGGACGCGTCGTTCATCTTGCAGAAGGCGGTCAGCATCATCACGAGCTTCCCGGTCGAGGGGGCTACGGCGCCGGCCGGCGCGCCCATCGTGGGCGCCTACGGCTTCCGCGCGTCGGCGACGTCACAGCGGCCGGGCGCACGCATCGTCGTCTCACTGGACGCGTCGGGAATCGCGGAGCTGTACGCCGGGGAAGTCGCGCTTGGCTTCGATCCAGCGCTGCTGAGACTCGTGGACGTTGCCATGTCCTCGTCCGCGGAGGAGCAGCCACTGCTGGTCCACCGTGTAGGAGACGGTCACGTGGCGGTTGCCTTCGCATCGGCGCGACCCATCGACGCGGGCGGCGGCGTGATCGACATCATGTTCAACATCCTCCGCTCGGTGGCCCGACCCGAGTCCAGCGCGATACGCGCCTCACACCTGCGTCTGAACGGCTCGCGAGTGGACACCGCGTTCGAGCACGCGTACCGCGTCGAGCCATACACGAACCGCCTCATGGCGAACTATCCCAACCCGTTCAACCCTGAGACGTGGATTCCGTTCGAGCTCGCCCAGGACGCGGACGTCGCGGTCCGCATCTACGGCATGGGCGGCCGCCTCGTCCGCACGCTTGAGCTCGGCGGGCGGGCGATGGGCGAATACACGACGCGCGAGCACGCCGCCTACTGGGACGGCGCCAACGACCACGGCGAACGAGTGGCCAGTGGGGTGTACGTGTACGAGCTTACCGCGGGCGACTACCACTCGCTGCGCCGGATGGTGGTCAGGAAGTGATCTGAGCGGGGCCGGAACCCGGGCCGGTCAGTGATGGTCGCTGAGCCATCCCCAGAACGCCGTTCCTGGCGGCCGTTCCAGGAGGAAGTCGCTGACGATGGCGCGCCGGTCATCGGTGGGCTCGCGTAGAAGCGCGTACAGCTCTGTCGCGATGTCGGTGGCGCGCCGCTCCCCGTCGACCCAGCTGCGTAGGGCGTCCTCAGCATCGCGCCAGAACGACTCCCACCGCGCCTTCGAACCTTCGTCTGGTGGCAGCGCGCCACGCCAGCGCAACGCGCCGATGCTCGCGATCTTGATGTCGAGGTAGCGCGTATAGCGATGCATACACGGCGGCTGAGACTCACTCAGCACGCCTGCGATGAGCGCCTCCGCGTCTTCTTGCGAGGGCATGTGTCGCGCAGCATCCGCCTTGCGACGGCTTACGAGTTCGGCGTCAGACAGCGTGTAGCGGGCTCCGTCGGCGCGGAGATACGTCGACAGGTCGGGGCACGGCTTCTCGCCGGGAGTTTGGGCGCCGTCGGCGAGAACGCTCACATGCGCGCCCGACGCCATCTGATCCACGAGCGCGCGCAGCAGCAGATCCACGAGTGCGCGCTTCGCAGGATGGTCTGCGCCAAGCCACCCGCCGACGCGGCGAACGGTGTCGGCGTCGAGGTCGGGCGTGGGCGGGAGGCCGTGTCCGAGCCACCCGCGCAAGCCGACGACGTAAGCGTCCGTCACAGCGCGACGTGATGCCGTCACCTGTCCGCACAGCGCGAGCGATGTCGGCCTGCCCTCGCCGATCGCGCGGCACATCTCACGCAGATTCTCGCGATACTCGACGTGAAACCAGCAGTTGTACGCCGCCTGCGCCAGCACCGCCCGCATCCCTTCGGCATGCCCGAAGCGAGTCTCATGCGCGCGGACCTTGTCCGCGAACGCCTCGTCGGCGTCGATCATCGCGTGGGCGAAGGCGGATAGCGATAGTTCCTCGCGCGGCGTGTCCATGAGCGACCCCGGCCTCGGCTGCGTGTCTCGCGACCGGCACATCATACGCGGCTATCGACGCGTCCACATTGACGGCGCGGAAGCTGTCGCGCGACCATAGGCCAGGGGCCTCGTAACGTCTCAGGAACCTATCATGTGCATCCCTTCAGGGCTCGCCGAGACGCTCGCTGGCAACAGGCGTCTCGGAGCGGCCGTGGACATCGTCGCGGCCGACTTCGAGGACTGGATCGGCGACAGCAAGGGCGGCCCGTTCTTCCCCGAATACACCGACCACGGCATGCGCCACATCAGAGGCGTGCTGCGCACGGCCGACGCTCTCATGACCGACGAATCGCGGGATCTCCTCGGCGCGGAGGACGCCGCCGCGCTGATCCTCGCGGTGCTGCTGCACGACTGCGTGATGCACCTCAAAGAGGACGGCTTCCGCGCGCTGATCGAGCAGGACTGCCCGTGGCGCCCGATGGACGGGTTCCCCGACCGGCCGTGGCACGAGCTATGGACCGAGTTCGCGTCCGAGGCCACGCGCTGGGACGACCGCAAGCGCGTTGACGTGCTCGGCGATGACTCCGAGCCCGTGAACTGGCAAGCCCTCGATAAGGCGGCCGCGTCCGGCAAGCTGAGCGACGAGCACAAGCCGCTGATCGGCGAGTTCCTGAGACGCCATCACCACACGTTGGCCCACCAAATCGCGATACACGGCGTGCCTGGCCCCGGAGACGACCGCATCCGCATCGAGGGCGTGTCCGCCGAGATCGCGGACATCGCCGGCGTGATCGCGCGTAGCCACGGCCTGCCGATGCGCTCCTGCTACGACTACTTGAGCCACAAGCACGGACACCGGCGTCGACCGAGAGGCGTCCTGGCCGTGTACCACATGGCGCTTGTTCGCGTGGCCGACTACCTACAGGTCGGAGCCGAACGCGCTCCGAAGGCGGCCCTTCAAGTGCAGGCGTTGCGGAGCCCGATCTCGCGGCGCGAGTGGGCCCTGCACGGGCTGGACATGGACATCCGCACCGAGAACGACGACCCGGAACTCCTCTGGATCACTGCTATTCCCGGCGATGTCGAGCTGTACCTGCGGCTCAAGGGCCTGCTGGCGGGCATCCAGAGCGAGTTGGACGCCTCGTGGGCGGCCTTGGGTGAAGTCTACGGCGGCGAGCAGCGACTGAAAGCTCTCGGCCTGACGATACGCCGTGTCCGCTCCAACATCGACGACCCGGATGAGTTCGTGCGCAACCAGTAGCCCAACTACATCCCCACGCACGCCGCGTTCCGAACCGAATCCGCGCGTCTGCTGAATCTCCTCATACGCCCGCTGTACGGCGACGAGCCGGAGTTCGGCATCCGCGAGCTCATCCAGAACTCCGTGGACGCGGTGCGCGAACTGCGCGAGTACGCGGCCCAGAACGACAGGAAGCTCGAAGACTACGACGTGCGCGAGCAGGACGCCGACGTGGTCGTGACTCTCGGCGATGAGCACAGCGATCCCAGTTGGGTAGTCGTCCACGACTGCGGGGTCGGCATGAAGAAGGACACCATCCTCAAGTACTTCCTCACCGCAGGCGCGAGCTTCCGCGACAGCGACGAGTGGAAGGCAGCCAACGAGGATGACGAGGGCGGGTCGCGTGTTCTTCGCGCAGGTCGGTTCGGCGTCGGCGCGCTTGCGGCGTTCCTTCTCGGCCCCGAGATCCACGTGTGCACCCGACACGTGGCCGACGACGTTGGCGTGCGCTTCGCCGCGCGGATTGGCACGGATCCAGTTGAGCTCAGCCCTGTGGCGACACACGTAGGGACAACTGTCAAAGTGCGCATCGACGCTGCGACACGCGAGTACCTAGAGGTGGGCGACCACAAAGGAGGCCGGCAGCAGTCCTGGGATTGGTACTGCCTGGGGGATCCTGAGCCCACGGTGCGTAGGATCATCCTGCCCGGGCACACGGCCGTCGAACAGGCGTCAATTGTGCCACCCCCGTGCGAGCACGGCCGACTGCCCGCCAGGTGGCACCGACTCCCAGGGGCTGACGACGCGAAGGTACTGTGGAGCTACGCTGAGGGCGGGAGCTCCGGCCTCACCCACAACGGCATCCGAGTCTGTCCGGCGAGTTGGGCTGAGGAGGAAGAGCGGACCTGGGGCCGCCGCGTAGTAGCGCCGTCGGTCGCGATATTCGACCCAGGCGGCCGGGTTGGCCTGAACCTTCAGCGTACGGAACTCGACATGGAATCCAGGTGGCTTGCGCAGGATCTTCTCGAATCTGTCGTGCGCGATCTCCTCGCATTCGCGATCGTGAGGACGCCAGAAGCGGACGCGGTGTTCTTTCGGGAACACCGGCTTGGATGGCGACTCCGGTACCCAGGCCTCACACGGGCTGATGGCGATGACATGCTCAAGTGGGTCGGCGTGCGCGTGGGTCAGTGGTGTTGGCAGCATGCCGGTGTTGGCCTCACGGATCCACACATCACGCGGAGCGCGGGGCTCGAGCGAATCCTATGGATTGACCCCGGCCTTGGGACAGGCCTCCGCGCGGCCGCAGGGACAGGCGTCATTGCCATGCCCGTGCCACAGATCGTTGCCGCGTACGGTCCGCTCCTAGAGAGCGTTGCCCAGACGTTGGACGCCGCGCGCTTCGTGGGTATGTGGTTCCTGGGTCGGCGTGGGGAGGCCGACGCAGATCGCACGTTCGCCGGAATGGGAATCCCCGACACATGGGCAGGCCGCGTGGCATGGCAGGAAGGAGCGTGGTTCATCGCTTACGCGGGATCGCCGCCGGAAGCCGCAGCGCGGGCTCACTACGTAACGCCCGAGCTCTGTACGCCGGCCTCGGAGACGTCTGGATCGGCCACCATCGTTGCGGCTGAGTATCTCTTCGGGCCTCCGTTCGGGGAGCCGATCATCTCTGACCGCCCGATCTACCCCGAGGATCGGATACCCAGCATCTTCGCGCAGATGTGGGAGGATACCATCCGCCATCCGGTGATCCCCTATGGCCTAGACGAACGCCACGACAAGCTGGCGCACGCCTACGAAGAGCTCGCCGGGTACATCAAGAAGTGGGAGGCCTACAAGGACGAAGACTGGTAGCGCGGCGGGATGGCTCCCCCCGCGTCCATCTTCGCGTCGATAGCCGCGCGCGTCTTCGCGAAGCGTTCCAGGATGCCGCGCCGCGCGTCTTCGTCCTGGCAGTCTTCGGGCGACGACACGATCATCGGCGGGGTCCAGCCCTGGTGTGTGACGTATATCCACGACTGCTTCTGCCCCACGCGCATATGCGCGGCGCACACGCCCCGATACTCCATCTCCAGGACGCGGGACTCGTAGACGAAATCGCACTCGTCGGACAGCATTTCGTCCAGCATGTCGATGGCGGCGCGGACGCCTTCGCGGATGCCCTTCGGGGCGCGTTCGATCATCCATTCCTTGTCGTATTCGACGGGAGCGTCCGCCTTGCCCACGCGTTCGAACTCCGCCGGAATCTCGCTCGAAAGCGCCCGCACGCGCTCCGGCGTCCGCTCTATGAGGCCGTCGTAGAAGTACTCGCGTCGCGCGCCTTCGGCGAACCCCAGTTTCGCCAGCAGCGGCCGACCCACGCTCACGTCCACCGGGTGCCCGTTCCAGTCGCGCACGCGCAACTGCGTCACCGGCTCGACCTTGGACGGCTCGTCCACGAGCTTGCACAGCGCGACGAGCGCGCGTTCCATGCGCTCCCGCGTCATATCCACGAGCACCGTGATCGAGTGCTGGTAAAGGAGCAACGGCCGTCCCGCCTGCACGACGAGATACTTGTGCGGCGTCCGTATCGCCTTGACCGGCTCGCCGACCTCGTCCGTCACTGGGAATAGCATCGGAAACGGGTTCCCCGGGTCGCACAGGTTCAGCGCGATCATCGGCTCGTCGGGCGAGTCGGCCTCGTTGTCGAGACGGCGGCGTTTCGCTTCGCGCAGTTCCTCGACGGCGTCCGGGTACGCGAACTGCTCACCCGCGAGGCCGTCCACGTAGAACCCACGACGTATCCGCGCGAGCATCTCCAGCTTCACCAACGCGCGACGCAGGTCCTTCCACGGCGGCGCGGCGTGCTCGAACCGGATCGACTCCCGCGTGACGATGCCGTAGCGACTCAGGAGCTGTTCCGCCCACGCCTCCACCCACGCCGCGCGCTCCGCAAGGTCAGAGGATTCGGGCAGCAGGCGCTCCGTGGGCGCCCATCTCCCGAGTCTCGGGTTCAGGTTCCTGAGATCGAGCATGTGATGGGCGATGAAGTCGTCCGTGACGCCCTTCTTCCCAGGCGTCGACGCCAGGTCATAGCATCCCGACAGCCCGCTCCCTACGCGCATATGCCGGATGGACTCGTACGCGTCGTTCGTGGCCTCACCAGTCCATACGAGATGCCACACGGCCCGCAACACTCGCCGCCAACCGTGGCCCGTGCCCTCGACGATCTCGTCGAAGTCGCACGCCCCGTGCGTCGCGAGCCATCCGCGGGTTGCGTCGCAGATGTCCGGGATGTCGTCGTCCCACCGAGTTGGGCTCATGGGCGTCTCGCGAGGATCGGCGAGCAGCGGACGCCCTTCCTCCGTGAAACAGAACCCGATCTGCCCGCGCTTCATATTCTTCCACGCGAACCGGCGCCAGGTGACCTCGCCCGTCTCGACCAGCGCGTCGAGCATCGCGGGCGTGTAGTCGTGCACGCGCCCGGCGAAGACGTCTCGCTCCAGCAGAAGCTGGTAGTTGTCCTGCCCCTGCAGCTGACGGATCACGTGGCGCACGCCGTCCACGCCGGACAGCCGCGTGTCGGGATGCAGCCGCTGCCAGCGTATGAGGAAGTCGGCGTATTCCTCCGCAGTCGCGGGCTCCATCTCCTTCTGCAGCCGGTTGAGCGTGAGACGGTGTATCTGTTCGAGGTTGCGCTTCTCGCACCATTGCGGGAACGCCTTCGCCGCGACGTATTCCCCGCGCGCGATCGACCCTTCGCCCCGCAACGTCTCCAACAGATCGTCCACGACGGCGCCGGGCATGCCGTATCGCTCCATGATCTCGTACTTCGTGATGGGCCCGTGGGTCGCGAGGAACCTGTCCGCGAGCGCGAGTCTCGCCTTCTCACCCGACGGCCGCTCGTCGTAGATGGACGCCGGCAGCCATGCGCTCGCGGAGACGTACTTCTCTCCCTTCCCGCCGGGGAGTCTCAGCGTCTCATAGCGCATCGCGAGCGTTTCGAGCCGGTTGTTGTGGCTGCCGGGCAGCGGAATCTCATCGGCCGACATCGGCCCCCGCTCCGCGAGCACGTCCAGCAGGGCCCGATCGCGTTCGTCCAACTTCAGCGGACTCGCGAACGCCGCCCGATACACCGGGAAGTCTTCCGACGCGATCCACCGATCCCGGTTCATCTCGACGCGCCCAATGGGCACGAGTACCACGCGCCTTGCCTCGACAAGCTCGGACAGCAGGGCGAATTCGTTCCCCGCGACGCGATCCACGAGCGACATCTCGTCGTCGGGCAGATGCGTGAGATCGCCGACGTCGCGGAGCACGCGCCACATCTCGTCCGCGGTGCGCGCCTGACGGTCGGGGGCCGTCCGTTGTAGCCGCGCCTCCACCTCCTCGACTGCCTCGTCGTCCAGGAGATGCTCCAGCGCGTCCTCGTCGATGATCTGCTTCAGGATCTCGCGATGCAGGTGCATCATCCGGCTGCGCCGCTCCCGAGGCGACACGGCGTCCATGTCCCCGTACTGACCCAGCAGCAGCACGGAATGCGTCAGCGGCGACGGGACGATCGTCTCCATAGTGTGCGACGTGATCTCGCCCGACTCGATGCGCGCGAGGACGCTCCGCAGATTCGGCCCGTCCAGCGCCTCGTTCATGCACTCCCGCAGCGCCTCGACGACGATCGGCAGGTCGGTGTTCCCTCGGCACGCCTCCAGCATCTCCGCCGCGCGCAGGTTCTGCAGCCACACGGGCGTCCGCCGTTGCCCGGTGTGCCGCGGGATCGTCATCGACCGCACGGCGACGTGCCGAAACCGCGACGCGAATACCGGCGAGTCCAGCAGCGCGCTGCGCATGACGTCGTCCAGGCTGCGGGATGTCACGAGCGTCAGGACGTCGTCGGGGTCGATCGCGCAGTCGCGCGCCAGCGTGAGCATGATGCCGTCGTCCGTGGTCGCCCATGCCGGCCGGCGTCCCGTCTTCAGGTCGATCGCGTGGCTCAGCGCGAGCGCCCACGCGTCGTTTACGCGCACGCCGAAGCACGAGTGGATCACCACCTGCCGCTCGCCGAGCTCGTTCTGGAAATGCTCGACCAGCAGACGCTCGTCCGAGGGCAACATGCCCGTGACGGCGCGCTGTTCGCGCAGATACTCCGCGATGCTCGCCGCGCCGTTGGCGTCGACGCGCGTCTCGCGCCGTATCCAGTCGGGGAAGTCGTCGTCGTCGATGTGCGCCTCGGCCGCCGCGCGGAACTTGCCGACGAGCACGCCGAGGTCGCACGTCCTCGAATCCCGGTCGCCGCCCCAGTAGGGGATGGTCGGCGGCTTGCCGTACACGTCCTCGACGAGCACGCGATC
>NYZG01000414.1 GCA_002687025.1 Candidatus Poribacteria bacterium | reverse complement strand
TTGGGCCTTTCCGTCTCGGCGCGCATCTTGGGCAGGTAGTAGCGGTAATCCGCCATCGGCACGTAAGCCGCCGCGTGCGCCCAGTATTCGAAGACGCGCCGATCCTGCGCGAGCAACTCGTCGAGCATTTCCGGCTGGTAGTCGGGCTGACGCGCCCACAGCGTGTGATGGTGCGCCCGCTGGATGACCGCGATCGTGTCGATCTGTGTATACCCGAAGCGTTCGACCGTCCGGGCGGCGGCCTCCTTGCCGGTGACCCCGTCCTCCGCTCCTGCGAGCCCGTGCGTGCGAACAGCGATACGCCGCGCCGTCTCCATCGATATGCGTGTGGGTGTCATGTCTGCGCTTGCTCCGACACCCGACGCGCCACGCGCGCTGCCATCGCGATCTCCTCCGCGATCTCTTCCACCGTGCGCAACCCGTCCACCTCGATGTCGCACGACTCCCGCGCCAGGCGGACGCCGGCGATGTACGCGTCCCGATACACGTCCACGTAGGAGGACAGGAACCCATACACACGTCGCGCGCATCCATCCGGCTGATGGGGCGCCTCGCCGTCCAGGTCGCGCAGCAGACGGCGCGCGAGGGCGACCTCCATCGGCACGTCCACGAGCGCCACGAAGTCGATCGAGTCCGCGACATCCGGCCGCGCCCGACCGAACGGTTCTTCCAACACGATGAACGACTCCGGCTCGATCCGATCACCGTTGGGCGCCTCGATCGCCGACCCCGCCTTCAGCGCCCGAAGGTCCTCGCCGAGACGCGGCGTCTGCCACGCGTCGAGGTCCGCGCCGGCGTCGAGCCACCCTCGCATATCGTGTGGGTACGATGACACCGTGGCGTAATCGTCAAAATGCAGGCAGACAGCATCGTCGAAACTTGCGGCGGTCGCCTTGGCAACGCTCGTCTTCCCGGCGCCCGAAGTTCCCGCGATGGCGATGACGTAAGCATCCGTCTCGTGGCTGCTCATCTGATGGCTCTGGTGATGGCTCTGGTGATAGCTCTGTGGACTGGTTCTAGGTCGACTCCGTGAGGGCGCCGTAAGTCTCGGGCATCCGATGCCGCGGGGCCAACGTCCGCCAGTTCCCGACCCACCACAATGGATCGCGACTGTTCAGGTCCACCTCGGCGGCGAACACCCCGTCCTTGCCGTCGCTGGACGCGAGCACGCGCCCCAACGGGTCGACGATCAGGCTGTTCCCGTCGAACACGGACGGGACCATGTACACGCCGTTGTCCCGCGCGCGCACGCGGAACATGTTCTCGCCCTGCACGCGTCCCTCGCGATCCTTGAAGGTCGTCCCCCACGTCGGAGCGAAGATGATCTCCGCCCCCGCGAGCGCGAACGCCGTCTCCGCCTCCGGGAAGAAGTAGTCGTAGCATATCTGCATCGCGATCCTGCCGAAGTCCGTGTCGAACACGGGATACGAATCGCCCGGCGTGATCCCCTGACGCCACTCCTCACGGGGCAGGTGCACCTTGCGGTACTTCCCCGCGATGCGCCCGTCCCGGTCGAACAGGATCGCAGTGTTGTACAGCCGACTTCCATCCACCTCGTTGAAGCACGCGACGACCCAGAGGCCGTTGCGCTTCGCGGCGGCGCCGAGGCGTTCGGTCGCGGGGCCGGGGATCGGCTGCGCGCTCTGCCCGTAGTTCAGGCCCGTCCCGATGACGGTCATCCCCTCCGGCAGACAGACGATGTCCGCGCCCATGTCCCCGGCGTCGTCGATGTGGCGGCAGTACAGCTCGATATTCCGCTCGGGCGTGCTGTCTCGCGGGCGGCAGTAGACGGTGGCGATCTTCACAGGGCGAGCCGGCGGCGCTTCCGTTTCGACGAGCCGCGCGGCCTTCCACGTGACGCTGCCGCCCATGAGCCACTTCGCTTCGAGAGACACCCGCACACCGTCCGCTTCGTCGGGCGCGACGAGCACGTCTTCGAACCGTCCAGCGGCGCCATCCATCGCCGGGCCGCTCACGAATTCGCCGGCGGGGTGCAGCGCGGCGCCTTCGGACAGCCAAGTGACGCGCGCCAGCAGCGACCTGACCGGCGACGACACCCCCGGCGCCTCGAACTCCACGGAGACGCCGTGCGCCTGCCCACCCCGGATGCCCGACACGGCCTGGTCCACGCCGCCCACGCCGTACTGCTCGTCCGCCGAGGACATCACCAGCCCGTCGTCGGTGGCACGTATGTCACAGCAGGCGTTTTCCCACGCGGGCGTCCAGATTTCCCAGTGAGAAGGAATGCCTCCGTCGCTTCGCGGGGGGAAGTCGCCGTTGACGAGTAAGTTGTCGGCCCCCATAAGGCCTTCTTAGGTCGCGCGCTTGGCGAGGACGTTGAGAACGTGTGGGGAAGATGTGGATAACTCGTCGGTAACTCGCCGAGACCCGCTGCCCGAGCTATATCAGCCCGTTGACGTACTCCTCGACGTTTGTGTACAGGTCGCCGTCGCGGTCCTTCGCGGCGTCGGTCGGGTCGTTGGGATCGAGTCCGCGTACGCGCTCCCACTCGTCCGGCATTCCGTCGTGATCCGCGTCGGCGGGCGGCTCCGCGCCATTGTAGCGCGGCCAGCCGCCCACTTCCTCCTGTGAGTCGATGATCGCTCCCGTGCGGTTGTCCACATCGCCTATCAACCGGTTATCCACATCGTCCCTAACCGGCGAAACGGCTCCAACGCTCGCCGTGATCCGGTCGACGAGGCCGTCGGTGGATTCGATCGGAAGCCCTGACCCCTCTACCGGCGTGTCCGTCAGAAACGCCTCCGGCCCTTCCCACGGGACCAGCCTCTTGTCGCCGTACGGGATGAGGAGATTGTCGGCGAGGTGGATGCGCGTCTCCGCGTGGCATCGGTCGTTGGAGCGCACTACCCGCGACGAGCTGTTCGCCCCCGCCTGATACACGTTCCCGACGATGTTGATGAGGCACGGCCCGCAACGCCGCTCGTGGTCGTTGATGTTCGCGCCCGAGCCGCCCCAGTTCACGACGAGGTTGTTCACGAACTCCGAGTGCGTGCCGCCCTTGAACAGTGGGTTCCGGGCGTTGTTGTGGATGAGCAGGTTGTGGTGGAGCGTGATCTTGCGGCTGTTGTCGCCGACCAGCACGCCCATCCCGTGCGGCCCTTTGGGATGCAGCGAGTCGTGCAGGGATTCGCTGATGACGCACCATTGCGCCGTGACGTGGTGCGGCGTGTACCAAGTGGTCAGCGTTTCGTCGACGGCCCAGGAGAGCGAGCAGTGGTCTATCAACACGTTGTACACACTGTCCCCATCGCCCGCGATGTCTATGGAATCGCGGTTTTCGGGGTCGGGTCCGTCCTCGCCGTCGCCGACGCGGATGCGCAGGCCGCGGATCACCACGTCGTGCGTGCCGATCCGTAACGATCCGCCCTTGATGCAGATGCCATCGCCGGGAGCCGTCTGTCCCGCGATCGTGCAGTACGGATTGCGGATGCTGAGATTCCGCGTCGTCTCGATCACGCCGCCCACGCGAAACACGACGATGCGCGGCCCTTCCGCCGCGAGGGCCTCCGCCAGGCTGCCCGGCCCGTCGGCGGCGAGCGAGGTGACCTCGATGACGCGTCCGCCGCGGCCACCGGGGGTGTTCGCTCCCCATCCGACCGCGCCCGGAAACGCCGGGATACTCGCCGAGACGGGCTCCTCGGGCGACGGGGCAATCGTGCGCTGACCGCACGCGATGCGAACGCCCGCCCCCGCCGCCAACACCACCAACGCCGACAGCAGGACGACTCTACGCATGTCCACGGCCTCCGCTACAACCCAGCCAGCACGCCTGAGCTACACGCGTTCTCCCGTTACGATGGTGTACGGACATCCCTGCGCGATGAAATGCGCAGGGATGTCCGAGAACGCCTTCCTCACGTGTCTGTAGAGATTCTCGATCCCCCACTCCTCTTTGGCGCCGTGGTTGACGACGATGTAGGGAACGTCCAGGTCCTGGAAGAGAGCGCCGTCTCGGACGTAGCGGAAGTAATCGTCGCAGATGACGCAGACATCGGCGCCCAGCGCGACCATGTCGTCGAGCTTGGTGATGGCGCCCGTGCCGAGAGCTAGCCGGCTTGCCGGGCGTTCCACGTCGCCCACGGCCAAGACCGCGTCCTGACCCACGGATCGCATCTTTGCCGCGACATCCCGGCATAGCTCGCCGAAGGTCTGCCCGGAGACGTCCTCAAGCCGATAGTAGCCATCGCGCTTGATTGGCGGCCCCTCGAATCCGAGACCGCGCGCCCAACTGTCGATCACGCCGATCTCGGGGATGACGTCCCAGACATCGTGACAGCGATAGACGACCATGCCGCTCTGCCGCAGCCATTCCAGTTTCTCGGTTTCCAGAGCATGCGCGGCCGAAGTCTCGTCGCCATTGCCGCCGTTGCGAAAGATCGACTCGTGGCTGAGGAAGAAGTCGCAGCCGAGCTCCGCCGCCCGCTTCAGGGAGGAGAAGTACGGCTTCCAGGCGACGGCGATTCCGGTGACTTCGGTTTCGGGGTCGCCGAAGTGGAACCCGTCCGTCGTGTTCGACCAATCTACCCAGGCCCCGAGCTCGACGAAGTGGCGGTGTATGTCAGTTGCTTCCATGCTCGCCCCATTTGCGCTGGCGCCCTAGCTCTGCGCGGCGCGAATCTCGTCCTGCACCGCGTCGACCTCGTCCTCCTCGCGATCCACGCAGACCGCGGCCGTCAACCGACCCGCGACGAAGTACCGCGCGATGAACGGCCCGTCGGACGGCTGCCCGTCGAGTGCGACATGGTCCGGGGCCACGTCGAAGTCGCCGGCGAACTCGAACTCCAAGTCGAACAGATCGCTGAAGCAGTACGGGACTTCCGCGTACTCTTCGTCGCCGCCGGCCATATTCGCGCCGGCGACCGTGCCGTGCCCACGCGCGGCGCCCAGGTACTCGACTCGCCGACGCTTTTCGAACACGACGTCCTCATACAGCGCCACGTCGCCCGCGGCGTATACCCCCGGCGCTTCCGTCTCGAGCCGACTGTTCGTGGCGATGCCGTTCGGCCCGGCCAGCACGGTGCCGTCGACCAACTGCGTCGCCGGCCGCACGCCGACGCCGAGGGCGACGAACTCCGCGGGAAGTTCGGACCCCGAGGCAAGCGCAACGGCGCCGACGCGACCGTCACCCCGGAAAGCGGCGACCTGAGACTCCGGTAGCAGATGCACACCCTGATCGCGGTAGTGGCCCGCCAACCACTCCGATATCTGCGGCGTGAGCAGCGTCGACCACAGGTGATCTTCCATGTATACGAGCGTCACGTCGAGGCCGAGTTGGCGGAAAGACGACGCCAACTCCAAGCCGACGAACCCGCCGCCCACGACGACGACACCCTCGGCGGCCTTGCTCGCGCCGAGAAGCGCGTCCGCGTCCGGGATCGTGCGGAGGTAGTGGACGCCCTCCAGATCGGCGCCGGGGACGTTCAGCCGAATCACATCCGCACCCGTGGCGATGAGGAGGCGTTCGTATCGCACGGAATCGCCCGACGACATGGCGACTTCGCTCGATTCGATGTCGATCGCCGTCGCGGTCACGCCGCCTCGGAACGCGATGTTCTGCTGCTCATACCACTCATCATCGTGTCGGCGGAAATCGGACGGTTCCCAGTCGCCGTCCAGGAGGTATCCCTTGGACAGCGGGGGCCGGTTGTACGGGATGTAGGTCTCGCGGCCGACCATCATCACCGCCCCGTCGGCGTCGCGCTCCCGAATGCTCTCCGCAGCGCTCAGCGATGCGAGTCCCCCACCGATCAGCAGGTATTTCGTGCGGTCCACGGTCAGTTCTCCTCAGCCAAAGATGGCGTGGCGCCACCCAGGACGATCGTCAGGTTGAAGGTCTATGGCGGCGGCGTCAGGGCCGTGTCCTGCGAGCCGCATAGCCTCGATGCACGGCGCGTTCGCGTCCGAAGAAACCGCGCGCAGGATACGCAGCAGGACGCGCGGGCGTCAAAGCCGGGTCGCGGCGCCGCGAAATGCCGCGACCTCCCGCAAGACATCCTCCACCCCGGCGAAGGGCTTGTATACGACGCGCGCGTGGTACGTTCGGCGCTCGCCCGCGCGCTGCGGGCCGCCGCTAGTGGCGTAATCCCAGGCGGGATTGCGTAGCGCGATCGACCCGCTGGCGGACATCCACATGCGGAAATCCGGCTCGCGGAAGATGTACAGCAGGATGAAGTCATCGACGAGGCCGTAGAAGAACCCGCCGAAGGCGCGCACGTCTCTCGCGCGGAATCCGGCGGCCGCCGCGGCCACGCGCGAATCGTCCGTCTGCGTGATGTCCTGCCGAAGGAGCGGGTTGTCCTGTAGGTGTTCGTGCCACGCTTTGCCGGTGGGGTCGAAGGGTCGGTAGCGGACCTTGCCGTCGCCCGAGTGGCCGACGCTGGTCGCCTCGTGCCACCGCTGGTCGGCGTCGCCGTCGAGCCTCGCCCGCAGGAACAGCGACGTGTTCTGCACCTGGTTCATGTACGACGCCCAGAACGTCCCCGACGCCCGGATATCGTGGTCGGGCCAGATCGTGAACGTGTGGTCCAGATACGGGTCCGACAGCCGGTAGTCGCTGACGATGTTGAGGC
>NYZG01000413.1 GCA_002687025.1 Candidatus Poribacteria bacterium | reverse complement strand
CGCCGGCCTCGACGACGACGTCGCCGTCGGTCCAGTTCTCCTCGAAATACTCCGCGGGCATGAACAGATGCTCGACCCACTCGCCGGTCAGGATGGTGCCGGGATTCGCGTACCAGCGTCCGCCGATGATGACGTCGGGACGTCCGTCTCCGTTCACGTCGGCGACCTTGAGGCCCTCACCGTGCGGGCAGGGGAACTTGATGCGCTCCCACGACGTCGGGGAGTGCTGCTTCCAGATGTGGACGTTGTCGCCCATCTTGTGGCCGAAGCCGGACTGATGCCGCGTCACGAGGTCGAGCTTGCCGTCGCCGTCCAGGTCGACCGCGGTGACGTCGTGCATACAGGTCTCGCCGGCGCTGATGGCGATCTCGCGCCACGGCTCCGTCGTCGGGTCTCCGCCGTGGCTTCGCGGATTCTGGTACCACATCAGGCCACCTTGGCGCGGGATGATGACGTCGAGGTTCCCGTCGCCGTCTATGTCGCCTACGTCCATGTCCGTCGTGAAGGAGCCGTCGGCGATTCGGTGCTTCGTCCAGTCGGGATAGCGATACCAGTAAAGCCCGCCGCCGTCCGCGCTGGCTGCGAGCAGGTCGGGATGGCCGTCGCCGTCTATGTCGCCCGCGGCCTTGCAGTGCGGATGGCGGGGGTTGTCGTCGTCGATGAGGACGTGGCGGAAGCTGAGGGCGGACTGTGACATCGGCGGGGCCTTCCTGTCGGTTGCGTGACGTCCGTTCTCGCACGAAGGCGTCACCGCGTCAACCGATGGGCTCAGGCCACCACGTCAGCGGGCGGGGCATCAGCGTCGCCCGCGTTCGGTGGACGAGACGGGCCGAGCAGCGTGGCGCCCTTCCCGGGACCATCTCGTACGTCGCCCTGTGGAGTGTCGTGGGACATCCGGTCGCCGATGGGGCGTCCCCATTCGGCGCGGCCTTGCGGTCTCCCGGTCCCTCGCGGGGGCCGCTCCGCCGGTGGTGTTCGATCAGATGGCCAGGGCGTGGATGCTCGGCGGACGCGGCCCGAGAATGGGCCGGAGCGGCACGCGTGGCTGCGACTACACGCCAATCCAGTAGTTTATCTTGAGCAGGAAGATGTTCTCGCCCTCATCCGCGAAGCTCTCTCGGATTCCGCGGAACGGCGCGAAGACTGGGCCGTCCTCCTCTGCCGACTCTCTCCGGTTCTGCGTCCACACCAGGAAGAGCGCGCTGCCCGGTTGGTATTCCCATCTGAGAACGACGTTTCCACGCAGCGATCGTCGAATGAAGTCCGGGTTGCCGCTCAGCAGGCGTTCTGAGAGCGGCAGGAAGTCGTATGACTTCGGCCGCGCCAGCTCCTTGAACGCCCTGTAATCGCCCGCGGCCACGAAGGGCCCGATGTACCCTTGCAGTGTGAGCGTCGTCGTGAGCGCGACATCAAGTCGTGCGGTCAGGCGGAGCACATCGCTGTCCAGTTCGCCGAACACGAATCGGTCGTCACTCCCATCGCCATCGTCATCCAGGTTCTGGACCCATTGGGCGAAGTCCGTCCGCGCCGAGTATGACGCGTCGATACTTGCCTGCACGTATGGCGCAGGTCGCATCCCGAGGCCCACTGAGAACTGAGCGGAACGAGTCCTGCCCTCTTCACTCCGCTGACGCGCGGCGCTGAGGCTTCCCGACCATGGCTGCCTACGATCGGAGCGCACGTTCGCGAACCAGCGCGTATTGGCAGGCACGCGCATTGCCGGTCCCCCGCGCGTCGCCCGATCGTCATACGCTCCGAGTGCGTGCGTCATGCCGAAGCTGACCCGCCAATAGTTCATGAGCGTGTGCGAACTGTTGAGGTTTACGCCGCGGCCTAGCGTCAGGCCGTCGTAGTTCCCGTCGTACCACACGTTGAAGTTGAAGTCCGACTCCCGCGCCAGCGCCCACGGGCTCTGGACGCGCGCGAAGACGTGTGCGCCCCCCTGGACCTGCCCTGCGCGAGGCACGAATCCGAGGTCGTTCGGGTCGAAGCCCGGCGACCGGGCGTCCGCATAGAACTGACCCCCGACCGAGCGTGAGGATGTCGAGATGTATCCCACGGCCTCATATCCGTCCTTGCGCGAGTTGTGCGCTCCGCTACGGCTCGCGCTGAGTCGGCCGAAGACGCGATGTGCGTTCTCATCCCATTTCAGCTCCGCGTCCGTGCTACCCACGTATGCGGTCGCCAAGCCGTCGCTGTGCATCGCGGTCAGCAGTAGTCCTACCGCGGAATCCCGCAGCACGTCTTGCTGCACGCGCCCAACGAAGTAGTTGGTCAGGGGCTCAATGAGCGCCCGCGATGTCTCCGTGTGCTCCGTCCCGGTCGCCGGCTCGACGGTTGTGCGCTGTATGACGGCGTATTCATCCGCGGTCACGGCATCTAGTATCGCAAAGGACGTCCTTCCCGCCGTCTTGCCGGATAGCTTGGCGGCTCCGATGATCGTCGACGCCGCGGGCCTGTCGATCTCGCGCGCCCCGTCCGGGATGTGGAGCCTACCGGGGGCTCGTCCGATGCGACGAGAATGGAACAGTCGCGCAGGCCGGTCGATGCCTGCGAAGCCCGGCGTCGGCGCTCGGAATGCCGTGTTTCCCTCGACGAAGAACGGTCTGCGCTCTTCGAGGAACGTCTCGAACACGCCCAGATTCAGCACGGCGGGGTCGGCTTCGACCTGGCCGAAGTCGGGGTTGATGGTCGCGTTGAGCGAGACGCTGGGCGACAGACCATAGCGCAGATGCAAACCTGCTGAGGTGGCCAGATCGCGGCCGTTGGGGTGTGCCGCCGTCTTCGGGGCCCGCAACGCCCTTCCCAGGGCAAACGGCATCACCTCGACATGCTTGGCAGGAGATATCTCCCGAATCCCGGTAAGGTGGCCGAACCTTGACGTCCACCCGGCCGCTCCCTTGGGCATATGGATCCACTGATCGCGTTCCTGCTTCCGACTGATCCAGCGGTGCACGAATACGCCCCAGGTGTGTGCTTCGCGCTGGCTGAACCGCAGGGCATGGTAGGGGACACGGCACTCGACGCTCCAGCCGTCGACCGTGACGGCAGTCCTCGCGCTCCACACACCGTCCCAGGTGTTGTCAAAGGACGCGTCATTGAACAGAATCCCGTCCTCCTGCCAGCCGGACGGGCCGACGACGAAGTAGAAGCCGGTCTTGTGGTCGTGGTGTGGGTCGATATTCAGCGAGACCCAGTCGCGTTCCGTCGCCTCGTCGCGGCGACTGAGGCGGGAGACGATCTTGCCCGGCTCGGACTCGTAGCACATGACCGCGATGTAGAGTGCGTTGTCGTCGTAGGCGACCTGGAATGTCGTCTTCTCGGTGGCCGGCTCGCCCTCGTCAGGATCGCTCTGCGTGAACCCCGACGCAATGGCGGCGGCGCGCCAGACGGGATCGTCGAGCCGACCATCGATGATCGGCGGGCGCGATACACGAGTGGCGCTGATGAACGCCGGAGTCTGCGCCGCGCCGGCATCATGCCCTCGCGCCGCAGTGGGCATGGCGCACAAGAGGAGCATTGACAGGCATAGACGGAACCACGGCGCCGGTGTGGCGTCGGGCGTCGTCTGTAGGCGGGCGCGGTGTTGGTTAGGTCGCTGCGACCGGAGCGAGATCTTCCACGGTGCGGGATGCGGAGGCATGAATGCCCTTCGGGCGCCATCGTAGACCGGAGATCATTGCTTTTTGCATGGTTGGCTCCTCTGCTGCTGCTTCTGAGTGTGGGTTAGCTGGTACGGCGCCATGTGGCTATACGCATGGGCGGATGCACTTCCTGACGCCCGACCACCATCGCCGCCCGGTCGCGGCCAGGAGGCTGTCTGGCCGCCACGCGGGCTGCCGCCTTTCCGTCGCATTGGAAGTTCCCGTTTCCCTGCGGTGACGGGCGGCCGTCAACCACGCGTCGACCATGGTGAAGGCACATGGCGACTCGTTGGCAGACCGTGCCTAGCAGTGTCTTGCCATCATGGCTATCGGCTATGCGACGGCACTCGCGACGCAGTCGCGGCCCGCGGCGGGCGCCGTCCCCGTCTCGGCAGGTTAGTAGCTGGGCCCGACGATGCGCCCGAGGTCCATGTGGTCGCGGTGGGTGTCCCACCACGCCGCGAGCTGCTCCGCGATTCTCTGCCGTTCCGCCGCGGGCGATTCGCGCGAGTAACCGAAGAACGGGCGGCGTGCTTCGCGTTCGGCCTCGGACATTCCTCGGCGTATGTGCCGGTCGAGCAGCCTCTTCAGGCAACTCGAGGCCTCTCGCCCCAGCTGGCGATCGTCGACCTATCGGATCATCGCGGGTATCGCGTCGTCGCTGCCCGGCGCGACCAACGCGTCGACGACGCCTGGGCCTGCCGTCGCGGCGGTCGCGCACGGTCCCATCCCTGCGGGCCTCGTGAGCCAACCGGTCGCGGCAGGTGTTTGCGCGCGCTGTCGGCAGGCCCGGCGTCGCGTCTGACTTCCTCGCCGGGAGTCACCGCGCCGTGGAGTCGCAGTCCGGCTGTTCCCGTGGAGCCGTAGCGAGGGGAGCACGCGGATGCGGCGGGCGGACGTATCGGGCGGACGTATCGGGCGTGCGCATCAGGCTGCGCCAGTCTGGCTTCCCGCAGACCGCTGCAGGAATCCGGCGATGGCCTGGAGCCGCGGCCGCCCGATCACGCCCGCTGCCCCAACGGCTGCCACCGTCGGTCACTCTCACCGACATACTCCGAGAATGGACGGATCAGCCTGCCACCATCGAGCTGTTCCAGCGCGTGTGCCGTCCACCCCGCGACGCGGCTCAGCGCGAAGGTCGGCGTGAACAGCTCCGTCGGCAGGTCCAGCGCGTGCAGCACGAGCGCGGCATAGAACTCCACGTTGGCGCGCAGGCCGCGGCCGGGTTTGTACTCGTCCAGCAGCGCTACGGCGATCCGCTCGACATCCCGCGCCAGCGACAGGACCGGGTCGTCCGCGTTTCCCGCGAGGAGCGGAGCGGCCGCGTCCTCCAGCACTGCTGCCCGCGGATCGCGCACCTTGTAGGCGCGGTGGCCGAAGCCCATGATGCGGTCGCCTCGCTCCAGAATGTCGCGAAGGTACTTTTCCGCGTTCGCGGAGTGGCCGATCTCACGCAGCATGTCCAGGACCGGCCCGGGCACGCCGCCGTGACGCGGACCCTTGAGCGCCCCAAGCGCCCCCGCGATCGCTGAGACGAGATCCGAGTGCGTCGACACGATCACCCGGGCGGCGAAGGTCGACGCGTTGAGACCGTGCTCTACGACTGCGTTCCAGTAAGTCTCCAGGACACGGACAGACTTGGCCTCCGGGACGTCCCCGGTGAGCATGTACAGGTAGTTGGCCGCGTGGGGCATGTCAGGACGCGGGGCGAGCGCCGGTTCGTCGCGGAGCATCCGCCAATACGTCGCGACGATCGTCGGCATCGCCGCGACCAACCGGGCCGCGTCGCGCATCGGGTCGTCGCCCTTCGACCCCAACGCGAGCGCGTCGGTCGCCAATCGCAGCGCGTCGATCACGGGACAGCGCCCGCGCGCGGCGGCCGCCAGCAGGTCGAGAACGTCGGCCGACAGCGACCGGGAGTGGCATAGCGATCGCGTGAACCGAGACAACTCCGCCGCGGTCGGCAGGCGGTCGTGCCACAGCAGGTAGGTGACCTCTTCGAACGACGCCTGCGGCGCCAGGTCCTCTACCAGATGGCCTCCGATCGCCAGCGTCCCGGCCTTGCCGTCGATACGACTGAGCCGCGTCTGAGCCGCGACCACACCGTCGAGTCCTCGTGCCATGCGACATCTCCCATCCTGATGAAATCGCGCCGCCCACCTTGAGTATGTCGCGGCGATGGCGTAGGATGTCAACGTTGATCATGTAATCAAGGTGTTCGCGCCAGATGCCGAATCTGACCGCCAAGGCCGCCGCCGAGGAACTGGGCGTCACGCTGCAGACGCTCTACGCCTACGTCAGTCGAGGGCTCGTGCGCTCGGAACCGGCGCCGGGAGAGAAGCGTCGGCGAACGTACAACTCCGCCGACATCGAGGAGCTCAAGAGGCGGCAGGAACGGAGCCGCAATCCCGAAGGCGCGGTCGAGAACGCCCTGCACTGGGGCACGCCGGTGATGGAGTCGGGCATCACGCTCATCGCCGACGGGCGGCTGTACTACAGGGGTAAGGACGCTGTGGCGCTCTCCCGTACAGCGACGGCGGAGCAGGCCGCCGCACTCATATGGGCGACGGACGCTGCGGGATTCGACGCGGGCGACACGGCGTACCTTCCTTGGGACTTGCTGACGGGGCTGGCGGCGACCGACGCGTTCCAGGTAGCGACGCCGCTCGCGGCGGCGAGGGACCTGTCCGCATACGGTCTCGATGCCAAGACGGCTGCGCGCGTCGGAGCGCGGATCGTGGGCCTGTTCACCGTCATCGCGGCGGGCGGCCGAGAGGCGGCCGGCTCCGCGGCAGACACGCTTCGGCGCGCATGGTCGGTGGACGACGAGCGAGCGGGCGGGTTGCTCGATGCCGCGCTGATCCTCTGCGCCGACCACGAGCTCAACGCGTCGGCGTTCACGGCGCGATGCGTCGCCTCCACCGGAGCGACGCTCTACGCCGCTGTGAACGCCGGCCTGTCCGCGCTACAGGGACATAAGCATGGCGGGAGCACCGACCGTGTGGAGGCCCTGTTCGGCGAGGTCGAGGCAGTAGGCGACGCGACGCGCGTCCTCGCCAGCTACCTGAGGCATGGCGACCGCGTCCCGGGATTCGGGCACACCCTATACCCCGAGGGCGATCCTCGCGGCCGGGCACTCATCGCACGCACGCGCGAGCTGTGTGGCGAGTCCGGCATCCTAGCGCACGCCGGCGACCTCACGGCGGCAGCCGAGAGTGCGCTCGGACTGAAGCCGAACGTCGACTTCGCGCTCGTGCTGTTGCGACGTGCGCTCCACCTACCTGCGGGCAGCGCGCTGACGCTGTTTGCGCTGGGCAGGACCGTCGGATGGATCGGGCACGCGATCGAGCAGTACACGACCGATAGGCTGATTCGTCCGAGGGCGCGGTACGTCGGCACCGCGCCCAAGTAGTGCTAACGTCGGCCGCGAGTCGTAGAGCGCTGTGCACCAGGTCGGCTATACGATGCGGGGCACAGCGACACGTCGGTGCGACAGCACCTTGTCTCACGCACATGCAGAGAGAGACTATGGGAGTTCGCAATCCTGAATGGACGCGAGATGAACTCATCCTGGCTCTTGACCTGTATTTCAGCCTACGGCCAGGAGGGTGCGGGGCGGCCGTCCCCGAAGTAGTGACGCTGAGCCGCCGACTACGGCGGCTTGGCGTCCACAAGGAGTACGAGGCCAGAGACACGTTCCGGAATCCCACCGGCGTGTCCATGAAGCTCAGCAACTTCCTACGATTCGACCCCGGATACGAGGGCGTCGGCCTCGCACGTGGAAGCAAGAGGGACGGGGCCGTCTGGCGGGAGTTCTACGACGACCGCGCAGGTTTGCGGCGTCTCGCTGATGCCATCAGGAGCTTTGCCGACGACAGATCGACGAGGCTTGTCTCGGATGAGAAGCCAGAAGCGGAACCGGCACCAGAGGGCCGCGTGCTAACACACGCACACAAGGTGCGTGAGCGTAACGGGGCGTTACGGCGACGCAAGGTCGAGCAGGCGCTACAGCGGACCGGCTGCCTCCGGTGCGAAGCGTGCGGATTCGACTTCGAAGGAGCGTACGGCGGCATTGGCAGTGGGTACATCGAGTGCCACCACACAACACCGCTTGCTGAGCTTCGACCAGGCACACGAACGCGTCTTGCAGATCTGGCCCTAGTGCTCGGCCACGTTAGTGATTCGGGTAATGCCTCGCCAGCTTCGTCCTAGCGTCCCTGGAGGTGAATCGCCAGT
>NYZG01000412.1 GCA_002687025.1 Candidatus Poribacteria bacterium | reverse complement strand
TCTCGTGAAGTTCGCCTGCGTCCTCATCTGGACCCGCATATGGCATCGACTCAAGAGCGAAAACGCGGATTGAGATAGTCTCTTAGGCCACCTTCACTCGACGAACGACCGTGTCCGCTTTCTCTTCAGCCCGTGCCTTGCAGACTCTCGGGCGTCCCGCACGGCGGGAGAGAGGAAGGTCTGCCATGCCACGTTCCCTGCCCCCCTATCCGACGCTCGAGGGCCTCCGCAAGGAAGCCAAGCAGCTGCTCGCCTCATACAGGAGCGGCGATGTCGCCACTTGCGAGATGCTCCGCAAGCTCGCGCGCCTCGCACGGGCGGACGACAAGCGGATACTCGCCGCCGACCTGGGTCTTCAAGAAGTGCAGCAAGCCTTGGCGCTCGACTACGGCTTCAAGAGCTGGGCCGATCTGGCCGCGTTCGTGACAGCCGGCGACGCAGAGAGCGCGTCGGGGAAGGGCGCCCATGTGCTGCGCGGCCTCCGGTGGGTCCGCCGCGCCACGACGCACATGGGCTGTCTGGAAGGCTGCCTGAACCACCTCGGGCTGGACATGTCCCCCGGGTGGCTTTTCGGGGCGACCGGCCACGCCTTCTTCATAAGCGTGTCGGACGACTTCTGCCCGGCGGGTCCACACTCGTGGCGCTATTTCGATGTAGTGCCGCGACTGGGCGCGAACCTCGGGATCGACTTCGACGTGATGATGGCGCTTCCGTGGGAGGACGACGACGGATTCCCCGCAAAGCACGAAGCCATCTGGCACGCCGTCCGAGACGCGATCGACGCGGGGCGGCCCTGCTACGGGTGGCACTACGAATTCGCGGTAATCGCGGGATACGACGACACCGGCTACCTGCTCTCGGGGCCGATCAAGGCGCCGCGCGTCCATCCGCTGGGACACCAGCTGTTCCATAGTTGGCGCGACTTCGGCGCGACGGCCGGGCCGGGGTCCGTGGAGATCGCCTCGATCGGGCCGGGACAGGCGGCGGACGACATGACGACCGTTCGGGACGCGCTCGCGTTCGCCACCCAGGACGCCCAGAACGGCGAGGGGTCGGGCATTGGGGGATACGACGCCTGGATACGCGGCCTCTCCCCTTCCCGGGACGAGACGAACGTCGGCGACCGGTACCACGTCGCCTACCACGCGGCGATCTGGTCCGAGTGTCGCGCGTTCGCCCACGCGTTCCTGGACGAGGCCCGCGCGCGACTGGGCGGCAGGCAGGCGCCCATTCTGGCGCGGGCGGCGGAGTGTTACCTCGCAGTGGGCGACGCGCTCACGGAGGTGGCGACGCTGTTCCCGCTGCTCGACGGGCAGGAGGGCCAGATGCGAGCCAACGTCGAGGACGCCGACCGACGCGCGCGAGCGGTCGAGGCGCTGGGCGAGGCGCGAACGGCCGAACAGACCGGTCTGGCCGCCCTGCGCCACGCCCTCACGGCGATCCAGTAGCCGCGACGTGGGATGACCCGGGCAACGGACCCGGCCCAGTGGCAGCCGCCTGGTCGTATTGCCACTGGGCGGGCGTGGTGTTATGTTGACCGCACGTCGCGGCGCGCGCTCGCGCGCCGTCAGGCCCTACCTGGAGAACACGTGGGAGTTCATAGCATGCGATCACTGCTGAGGCACACCGTGGGCGCGCTGACTGTCGCCCTGGTGACCTGGACGGCCGGAAACGCGGCCGCACAATGCATCGAGTTGGACGCGGCGGCTGTTGACGTGCCGTTCACGACCGAAATGGCCGCGGACCCGGACGCCGTTTACCTGACCGCAGTCGGTGGCGACACGCCAACGCCTAACGACTGTGGCCTGACACCGTCCAATGACCCAGGGGAATGGATGGGCTGGGGCGGCCCGTTGGACACGGACAACGCGTCCATCGGCGAAGGCACGGGCACGCGCAACTTCGTGACCATCGGTGGCACACGCTACGCGCGGGGCATCGGCACCCACTCGGACGCGACGTTCGCCTTCGACCTTTCCGGCGGAGACTACCAGCGCTTCGTGGCGTACGTCGGCATGGATGACGAGAAGGACGGGGGAGCCGCGGGCTCCGGCGACTCGTGTGGATTCGGCGGCACGTCGGAATTCACCGTCAGCGTCGACGGCAGCGTGGTGTTCGAGTCCGGCCTCGTGACCGGAATGAGTGGCGCGGACAACGTGGCCCCGGTTCTCGTCGATGTTGACGTGGCGGGCGCGGGCGAGCTCGTGATCACCATCACCGGCGGCGACGACGGGATCGGTTGCGACCACGCCGCGGTGGGCGACCCGAAGCTCCTCGCGTCGAGCACGGCCGTTGACCCGGCAGGCAAGACGGCGACGACATGGTCCACGCT
This sequence comes from Candidatus Poribacteria bacterium, assembly GCA_002687025.1. Classification (GTDB taxonomy): domain Bacteria; phylum Poribacteria; class WGA-4E. The sequence goes on along the minus strand of NYZG01000412.1, from coordinate 6,473 downwards.
GAAGCAGCGCTAGGCCGCTCCGACGGCATACGAGTGGCGTCGGCGGTCGGCTTTACGTCGGCCGCCGACGCCCCAGCGTAGCCGGCGCAACTTCGCCGAATTCGAAGGCGCTGGCCGGCGTAGTATGGAGTGTGAAGCGCGACCCGCCACCTGCCGCGGGCGCGATACCAAGAGGAGCGGACAGCATGGTTCGGCATCGAAGTCTGTTTGTGGTAGCGCTGCTTCTGGGCGCGGCTGTATTCGCGCGGGCGGAGTGCGTAAACCTGGAGGCCGCCGCCAAGGAGGTGCCCTTTGAGGAAGAGATGTTGGAGGACACGCGCACCGGCGTCACCTACCTCAGCCTCATAGGTGGATCGAGCACCAAGGGGAACGACTGCGGACTCAACCCCAACAACGACGCCGGCCAGTGGACCGGCTGGGGCGGCCCGCTCGACACGGACAACGCGTCCATCGGCGAGGGCGTCGGCACGAGGAACTTCATCACCATCGGTGGCATCCGGTTCGAACGCGGAATCGGCACGCACGCGCTGGCGACGTACTTCTTCGACATCTCCGGCGGCCCATACAAGAAGTTCGAAGCGTACGTCGGCATGGACGACGAGAAAGACGCCGGCGCCGCGGGCGCGGGTGACTCATGTGGATTCGGCGGCACGTGTGAATTCAACATCAGCGTCGATGGGAGCCTCGAGTTCGAGTCGGGCTTCGTGTCGGGCATGGATGGCGGCGACAACGTCGAGGCGATGTTCGTCGAGATCGACCTGTCCAATGCAAGCGAGCTCCTCATCGAAATCGCCGACGCCGGTGACGGGATCGGGTGCGACCACGCCGCCATCGGTGACGCGAAGCTGCTCACGGGCGCGGCCTTGGCCGTCGATGCGGCAAGCAAAGCCGCCACGGCATGGGGTGAGCTGAAGACGCGTCTGTAAGAGCCGTCGAGTTGATCCAACGTCCGAACGTCGAACGCCTCCAGGGCCGCGGCCTTGGAGGCGTTCTCCTTGAGCGATCCATTCGCGAAGGGCGGCGCCGAAACTGACAGGTGGGCCGGCCCGTCCACGGATCGGCCGTCCGTCGACAGGTCAACGGCGGGTCGTGCTGGTTCGTACGCAGGACCCCTGAGTCCGTCACGGCTCCGTTGCGATCCACGGCTCCCGGCCGTTAAGCTTACGATGTCGCCCGTGGACACGCGCCGGCTCGCCGCCCAGGACGTCAGCGCAGACCCACCCCGTGCACAGACCGAGTGTCACAGGGACAGAAGAAGATGACGCAGATGAAGCACATAGGCGCCTATTCCGTGGGACGTTGCGCCGCGGGAGCGATCATGGCGATTGCGCTTGCCGTGACCGCCACCGCGGAGGTCAACTTCGAGTCCGCCGTCGGCATCTGGCTGTTCGACGACGGCAATGGCAAGGTCGCGGAAGACTCCTCCGGGAACGGCGTGGACGGCGCGCTCATCGGTGGGGCCGAGTGGATCGACGACGGCGCGTTCGGCAAGGCCCTCGAGTTCAACGGCTCCGATGCATGTGTCGAGACGGGCCAGCAGCTCCTCGAGGCCGTCACGGACTTCACCGTGACGCTCTGGCTGAGGACGGGCGGAACCGGCGGCGACCGCGTTGGCCTCGTGGGACAAAACGACACCGTCGAGTTCGGCCTGATAAACCCCACGACGATGCAGCTATGGAGCGAGGGCGGAGGCGGCTCACACGACCAGCCGTGGGTCCTCTCCGACGACGAATGGCACCACGTCGCGGGCACGGGAACCCCCGACGTGCTCCGACTCTACATCGACGGCGCCATGACCGAGGGCGCCCTGCCTACGCCCGACCATGGCACGTCGGCATTCTTCGTCAACATCGGCGGGTGCGGCATCTATGACGGAACCGGCAACTGGTTCACCGGAGGCATCGACGAGGTCGGCATCTTTCATGAGGCGCTACCGGAGGAGGACATCCTCACGCTCATGGAGAACGGCTTCAAGCAGACGCTGGCAGTGTCCGCCAGGGGCAAGGCCGCGGTGACATGGGGCGGCATCAAGGCGGAAGCTCGATAGCCGCCACGCAACACGGAAAGGTCGAGTAGTGGCCAGTATGATGAAGCGATGGTTGGGACCGGCGGCATGCGTAGCCGGGATGGCGATCCTTGTCGGAGCAAGCTCTGCCGCGGTGAACCTCGACGACGCCGTCGGTATATGGCTGTTCGACGAGGGGTCGGGTAGCGTAGCGGCCGACTCGTCGGGCGCCGGCGTCGACGGCACGCTGGTCGGCGGGGCAGCGTGGGTCAGCGGCCCGTTCGGGGGCGCGCTCGAGTTCAACGGCTCCGACGCGTGTGTCGAGACGGGTCAGCAACTCCTGGAGCAGGTCAGCGACTTCACGATCAGCCTGTGGATGCGGACGCCCGGCACCGGCGCCGACCGTGTGGGGCTCGTGGGACAGAACGACACTGTCGAATTCGGGCTCATCAACCCCTCGACGCTCCAGCTTTGGAGCGAGGGTGGTGGCGGCTCGCACGACCGCGCGTGGGAGCTCGCCGATAACGAGTGGCACCACATCGCCGGAACCGGCACCGCGGAGGTACTCCGCCTCTACGTCGACGGTGACATGACCGAGGGCGCCCTCGCCACGCCGGATCACGGCACGTCCGCATTCAACCTGAACATCGGTGGCTGCGGCATCTACGACGGCACGGGTAACTGGTTCACCGGCGGCATCGACGATGTCGCGGTGTTCCACAGGGCCCTGGACGCGTCGGAGGTCGACGACCTGATGGCCAACGGGCTGGCTGCCAGCCTCGATCCGACGGCCGTCGATCCGGGTGGCAAAGCCGCGGTGGCGTGGGGCGACCTGCGCAGACAGTAGCCAGCACACCACACCGACGAGACTCAGCGGGGCGCCGTGACGGACAGTTACGGCGCTCCGTTTGCTTTGCGAGGCCACTCGGTACGATGACTCGTCGCCACCACCATCTGGCGTCCACGTCGGCCGCGATCCTGCTGCTGCTCGTGGCGGCGGGAACAGCGTACCCCCAGAGCGACGCGCCTCCCGATATGGCACGGGTCCCGCCTGAGCTTGCCGCCTCGCTCGCGGAAGCGGACGTCATGTACGCGCGGCAGGACTGGGGCAGCGCGTTACGCATCTACGAACGCCTCGCCGGCGAACACCAGTCTGTGCTCTACCTGTGGTTCCGCATCGGCCGTTGCGCGAGCAAGCTCGAAGCGTACCCGCGAGCGATACGGGCCTTCGAGAAGGCGCGGGAACTTGCCCCGGAGAGCCCCCGCATCCACGGCGAACTCGCCGATGTCCTCCGCCGCGCGAAGCGATACGACGAAGCAGAGGCCGCGTATGAGCATGCCCTACACGGGACAGACGATAGGACGGCTTCCGTATGGCGGGTCGGGCTGGCCCTGATCGACGTCGCAAGGGCGGATTTTGCCGCGGCCGAACGACGCCTGCGCGCGGCCCTCCTGGTCGATCCCGGCGAGCCGGCCATCCGCTATAACCTCGCAGAGGTCCTGTTCCGTCTACAGCGGCTGGGCGAGGCCGACGACGCGTACGTGGCGGCGATCGAGCGAAACGGCGAGTTTGCCCTCGCCCACTTCGGCCGCGGAAGGATCGCCGAGCGGCGACGCGATTTCGCGTCCGCGCTGATGCACTACACCCGCGCGGCCGAGCTCAATCCCGCGGAGCCCGCGACACACTACGCCATCGCGCGATCGCTACGGCGACTTGGGCGATCCCAGGAGGGCGCGCGCGCCATTGCCGACTATCAGCGCGCCGTTGCCACCCGTTCATTGCGCACTGCGAGACGCAACATGGCGCAAGGGCTGTGGGATGACGCGGCCCGACAGCTGCAGATCGCCCATCAGGCGGACCCGACCTTCGTAGACGCGGCGCTAGAGCGAGCGAAGGCATACATCCACCTCGGCGAACATGCGCGTGCCGAGGCCGCCTTACAGGAGCTGTTGCGGGAGCATCCCAACGAGCGGGACGCGTACCGGGCCCTTGCGGAGGCCTGCTTGGCGCAAGGCGACCTCGCGGGGGCTGAAACGGCGCTGAGCACGGTCCTGACAGATCATCCCGAATGGGGCGTCGCGCTGTGGCTGCGGGGAATCGTGCGCGGCCGCAGCGGAGACGACGGCGCCGCGGAGGTGGACCTGCGGGCGGCGATGCGCGTGGCTCCAGACGCCTTGCCGCCCAAGGCGTCACTCGCGCGGCTCCTCGCGGACCGCGACCGACACGTCGAGGAGGCGTTCGAGCTGGCGGTCGAGGTCTTGAAGGCCGAGCCGACGCCTTCACATCGCGGGACGCTTGCGCTGGTGTATCTCCGCATGGGGTACGCCGACCAAGCGCGCCTACAAATCGAACGCGCGCACCGGGAAGCGCCTGACGATGTCGAGATCGCCGCGCTGAGAATCGCGATACTACGTTGACGCCGGGCGGGTTCGATTCGCCACGTCATGACGCGTCGGCCGAGGAGCCAACCGATGGACCACGCCATCCTGGGGCGCACGGGCCGCGAAGTGAGCCGCCTCGGGTTCGGCGGCGCTCCGGCAGGGCTGAAGAACTACCTCGACGAGTACGACCCCGCGCTCCCCGACCAACGCGAGGGCGTCGTCGCGGCCATACTCCGGGCCGTGGAGCTCGGCATCACGTACTTCGACACGGCCCCGGGCTACGGCGCTGGGGTCAGCGAGTCGATATTCGGCGAGGCGCTGGCCGGATGCGGCGAGCGCGTGTTCGTCGCGACGAAGATCGGCGCCTCCGCGGAGGGCGCGCGACGGTCGCTGGAAGGCAGCCTGGAGCGGCTGCGGCGCGACCACGTCGATCTGGTGCAGATACACGGGTCGAGCTACTCCGTCGAGCAGACGGATGCCATGCTCGCGCCGGGCGGCATTGTCGCGGAGCTGGAGCAACTGCGCGAGGAGGGCCTCACGCGCGCCATCGGCTTCACGACCGAGGACACCAACGACTCGGTCTACCGCCTCATCCGCAGCGGCCGGCTCGACGTGATGCAGATCTGCTACAACATGATCTACCAGCATCCCTACGAGCCGACGCGGCCGTTCGGGAGCATCCTCGAAGCCAACGACGCGGGAATGGGCGTCGTCACCATGCGCACGCTGACGTCGGGCATCCTGCAGAACTGGATTCGCGCCGTGAACCCCGCCGACACGTTCGACTACAACGCGGCGTTGCTGCGGTTCGTGCTCGCCAACCCACTCGTGGACGTGGCGCTCGTCGGGATGCGCGACATCGCCACCGTCGAGCGCAACGTCGATGTCGCAAACGATGTGGACGGCCGCCTCCCTCTGGACAGGATGCACGAGCGGTACGTCGATCGGTAAAGCGCGACCGGTCGCCGCTGAACCGGTTTCCTGCCATGGGTGGCCGTGCATTGGTGGTTCCCGCCACCCTCAATGCGAAGCCGACCTGCCATCGCTATAATGCGGCATGACGCGCCGCGCCGCGCCGCGCCGCACATTTGGGAACATCGCATGCTGAGCACGGAACTCGCAAAGCGCGAGGACGAAGGGAATCCCATACGCGTCGGGATCATCGGGGCCGGCAAGTTCGGGTCGGGGCTCGTGGCGCAGCTCATGCAGACGCCGGGCATCTCCGCGAGCGTCGTCGCGGATATCGACATCGCCCGCGCGCTCTATGCCTACCAGGCTAGCGGCGTGCCGGAGTCCGACATCGTCACAGCCGACACCGACAGCGCGATCGACGACGCGCTCCGCATGGACCGTCCCGCAGTCACTTCCGACGCGCTGGCGCTCGCGCAGGCGGACCTGGTGGATGTCGTCGTCGAGGCGACGGGCCTGCCGGACGTCGGGGCGCGCACGGCATATCACGCGATCATGCACGGGAAGGACGTGGTGATGGTGAACGTCGAGGCGGACGTCGTCGTCGGGCCGATTCTGCGCCAGTTGGCGGATGCTGCGGGCGTCGTCTACAGCCTCGTGGACGGCGACCAGCCGGGCGTGACGATGAACCTCGTCGAGTGGGCGCGGACGCTGGGGTTCGAGATCGTGGCCGCCGGACGCGGGACAACGCTCTACCACGATGACCCGCAGGGAACGCCGGAGTCCGTGCCGGAGCGATTCGGATTCGATGCCGAAACGCTCACGCGACGGTCCATCAACCTCAGGATGTTCAACTCCTTCCGCGACGGCACCAAGGCGCAGACCGAGATGACCGCGCTCGCCAACATGGCGGGACTCGTGCCGGATGTCCGCGGAATGCACGAGCCGTCGGTGAACATCGCCGATATCCCGCAGCGATTCAGTCTCCGGGAAGAGGGCGGCCTGCTCTCACAACACGGCGTCGTCGAGTTGGCGAACAGCGTCGCCGGGGACGGCAGGACGCTTCTCGACGACCCACTGAAGATGGGCGTGTTCGTGGTCATTCGCGCCGAGCATCCTTTCATCCGTGACGACCTCGGGGAGTACTTCCTGCACCCGAACTCGAACGACCACAACT
>NYZG01000411.1 GCA_002687025.1 Candidatus Poribacteria bacterium | reverse complement strand
CAAGGACGGAGTCAAGAACACCGACGAAGTCGTCACAGCTGAGGACGCCGCCTGATCTCCATACACAACTCTTGACCATATCTCGGCAGCGCTTACTCCACAGCTACGGCATTGAGGTGGATCCTAGCGACACCGAGTCTACGAAGCGCTTCGGTATGAACTGGAAGATGACTGCCAAGACAATCCTGGTATAACTCCATCACAAGATTGCGACCTTCGAGGCGCTGGGTAAGCACCTGGTCCTGGCTATGCAGGACCATCTGCTTGATTATATGACCCGGGAATTCTCGTTCTCGCACCTTGTTCCAGCTCGTCATGAAGACGCTATGCACTTCCATGCCTACTCGCTAAGCGAAACTGGTGCTCATGACCTTACATGCGAAAGCAGGTTGAGCACGGACAGTCTGGGAGTTGCCACGTGCCTTCGGCTGCGCGCCGAAACCACTGTGAACACCACGCAGATCGCGTCTCAGCTTGAGTCGAAGCTAACGGACGCTACTCGTCTAGCACTGCCATAGCAGCGATGTGCGAGGGCAACGCGCGCCTACAGAGCCACGTCTCGTGCGTAGGCCGCACATCCACCTCATCCCGCCACTGGGCAGTTCGTAACGTCCAGGAGCCCACTCTGTAGTAACTCCAGTCATAGAAGGGATCCGCGCCGTTTGGCCGCTGTCGTCAGTCGGCAGGCGCGCGGCACCCCGACGGATCTGACCTGAATACGCGGCGGCCGTGGTCAGACTGATGACATGCACGGGCCGAGGACGGCGCCACCAACTGCGCGCAACCCACCGTGCCGGGCAGCCCTCCGAAAGTAGGCAGTAGGCAGTAAGCCCGAAAACCCAGTAGCCAAGCGGCCTGACGCGCTCCCTACACCCACACCTACTCCCTACTCCGCCGCCACGCCGATAGCGTCCGGCTTCACGCACACGACGCGCGCCGTGCGCCCTTCGATGGCCCGCTTGGGCTTCAGGTTGCGACCGTCCGTGACGATCCACCCGCGATCCCGCCAGTCTTGCAGCACGCGCGTGGGGTTGTAGCCCGCCTTCTCGACCTCGACGTCCCAGACGTTGTGCAGGATGTAGACGGAGCCGTCCGCGGCGATCTTCCCCCACACCTCGCGTTCGGTGGGGATGTCTCGCGTCCCGGCGCCGATCTCCGCCTCGCGCGCGAAACGCCGCCGGTTCGACACCAACCACGACCGCGCCCAGTCCAACGCCCGCGGACCGTACGGCGTGTTCGCCGGCTGACGCTCCCAAAGGTCGCGGCCCATCGTCAGCGACGCGTCCAGCAGGTCATCGCGCGACTCCGACGCCCCGAACACCCACTCCGACGCCAGCGCGTCGGCCAGGCAGACCGTCGCCAGCGCAGTGACCGTCGCGGGACGCGTGTCGGGCATGTGACGCCGCAGGCGAGCCACCGCGACCGCGAGCAGTTCGCGCAACTCCTCCGGGTCGAGGTCCACCAGGGCGTGGACGAAGATGCGACCGCCGTGGCCATGCCGCTCGCGCGTCAGTTCGTGGATGCGTCGCGCCGTCGCGTCGTCGGGGATGGGTCGGCCGCTCAGTTCCAGCACGCGCGCCGCCTGCCCGCCGAAATCGTCCAGCGTGGTGAGCGGCTCCTCACCCGTCGTGAACGATACGACGCGCCATCGTGGCGTGTGCTGCAATCCGCCTTCCTTCGCGCCACGTGTCTTCCCGGCCTCCTGCGCGATGAGATACGCCAGCGTCCGACGCATCTTGGGGTCCGCGTTCATCTGCAGTTCGTCCAGCACGATGGGCAGGTCGCAGAACAGAGCCGCCCTCCGCTCGACGCCCACGAGCGTCGTGAACAGGCTGCCGATCAACCGCGACGGGTCACCGAAGATCGACGACACGAGCTTCGCCACGGCCGTCTTCCCGCCACCACTGTCGCCGTAGATGTGCCCCCCGAACGAACGCGCGCCGACAGGATACAGCAATGGCGCCGCGAAGCCCGCCGCCAACAGAAAGCGCGCCAGGTCCGACGCCTCCCGCGCCTCCGCGGCCAACTCGATCCACGCGCGCTCCGTCCCGCGACGGCAGATGCCGTCCAGGATTGCCTTCTCCTCGCTGTGACTCCGCGGATACTGCCGCACGGGATGACGCGGCGGCCGGTCACTCGGAGCGATGTTCTCCGCGGCCAGGACGTACTGACGGTCGCCGTCGGGCCGATGCCATCCGTTCCGGTCGGTGAAACGCGCGGTGGGCAGGTGCGGCGCCATCGTCGCCTCGAGCGCGCCGAGGTACTCGACCAACCGGCTCGACGACGACGACGACACGGGCAGCCCGACGCCCGCGTATTCCACGAGCCGACGGGCGCTCATCGCCGCCCCGCGCTCGACGAGTTCCGACTCCATCACCGACACGCCGTCCTGCGCCCGGACGTACGACAGCTCCACGTAGTGGCTGCGCGTCTCGACATCGAAGCCGTGGCCCGAGAGCCATATCGGCGCGTGCGACACGCGGACCGGCGTCTTCCGACGGATGCCCACCTTCGGCCGCTCCTCGAAGTCCTCGCGGCAGACGCCCGCCGCGCGGATGCGGTAGCCACGCTCATACGTCTCGTCGTCCACGACGCGGCGCTTGTCGAGCAGCAGGTGGTTCGCCATCTTGAGCGACAGCACGCGACGCGCCTCGTCGGTGTGATGCCGCATGCGCAGATACTCCGACGGCGTGGCGCCCGCGCGAACGACGCCGAGGTACTGCTCCCACGACTTGCCCGCCGCCAGCGCCGAGTCCGCATCCACCTTCGCCGCGTTGGAGTCCCATTCGAGCGGGAACGTCCCGATGCGCGCGTCGATGTCGTGCCGCCCGAGATCGTGGGCGACGCGCCACGCCCAGTACTCGGTGTCGTAGCGTTTCAGCGTGTCGCTCTTGTAGCCGCTCTTGGCGGGATCCGCCTTGTCCTCGCGGTCGAACAGGACGACCAGCTCACGAACATCGCGCGCCCGCAGCCATGCCACCAGCCTCGGGAAGTTCTTCCCCGCAAACGACGACACGCCCGGCACGGAGATCGCCCGGAAGCCGACCTGCCGGAGCGCCGCGGCGCCGAACTCGCCCTCGACCATCACGACGTCCCGCGACATGGGCATCGACGCAAAGCCCGGCGCGTATATCCGCACGGGGTGACCCTTCGGTCCGTTCTTGTGCGGCCGAACGGCGATGCAGTCGTCGCGTTCGTCGAGGTAAGGGATGAGGATGTTCGGCTTGAGGTAGATCGGGTTCGGCGCGACGGCCTCGTCGCCTCCGACGAACAGCCCGCTGTCGAGCAGTTGCGCCGCCGGCCACTGCCCGCCGTCTCGGATGCCGAGGAGCGCGTGTCGGACCGGGTCGCCGCCGGAGCGAAACTTCAGCGCGTCGATGCTCTCGTCGGTGAGGCCGCGTCGAGAGCGCAGCGAACGTCGGTCGGAGTCGTCGAGACGGATCGCGTCGAGGAGGGTGTTGAGAAGCGCCGGCGGAGTGTCTGGCAGGGCCGCGTTCTCGGTGGCCGGCGTCGGCGTCGTCGGGTTGGCGGTGGCGGTCGAGACATCCATCTTCAGCCCTTCGTCGTAGGTTGTCACCAGGCGACGAAGCCGCCGCCACCATGACCCTATCCGCGCGGGGGGTGGTCGGATCAAACCGAACATGCGCACGACTGCCGGATAGGCGAGCCGCTAGGCGGTAGGGTGTAGGGAGCCGGCAAACCCTCTGGGCATGCGGGTCTGCGTCGCGAACTCCCTACTCCCTACTTCCGGAGAGCTCCGGTAGATAGAACACGCCATGGAGCGCGAGAGGTCCTCACGGACATAGCTGCTATAGACAGATATAGATAGTAGGGAGTAGGGAGTATAGGAGTTAAATCCAGTGTTCAAGGGGGTTCGTCGACTCCCTACCGGGCTACCTACCCCCTACTCGCCCTGCGTTCTCCGACCGGACGGGGCTCCCCGTTGCGAGGGCATGACCCGGAGCGTTAGGCTCACCGGATGGTGCCTAGCCGCGTGTTGCGCTCTCCCACACAGAGGATCTTCGCCATGGCCCGCGCGCTGCATCGTCGCCTCCGAATCTGCGTGACGCTCGCCATCCTGGCCGTGGCATTAACGGCGCTAGCTCAGGAGGCCGAGATCCCGGAGCCGTACACGGACGGTGAGTTCGCGCTCGTGTCGGATTTCATGAGCTACGACGCGTCGATCCCGCTAGACGCCGCGATCGTGGGCGAGACCGAATTCGACACGCAGACGCGCTACAAGGTCGCCTTCCGCGGCTCACGCGACGAGATCATCCCCGGCTTCCTGTCGATCCCGACGGAAGGGGACGGGCCGTTCCCGTGCGTCCTCCTCCTGCACGGCCTGGGTTCGGGCAAGCAGGGGTGGTGGGACGACGTCCCCAAGGGCTCAGCGATGAGCGGGAAGCTCATCGCACGCGGCTACGCCGTCTTCGCCCTGGACGCGAAGTACCACGGCGAGCGCGGCGCGCTGAACCGCTACGAGGAGCCGTGGGCGATGTTCGGACGCAGCGAATTCAGCCGACTCCGAGCATTGATGGTCGAGTCCACGGTCGACTATCGCCGTGGACTGGATTGGCTCGAGACGCGCGACGACATCGACGCCGACCGCATCGGCGCGATCGGGTATAGCATGGGCGGAATGATGCTGTACTACCTGGCCGCGTTGGACTCGCGCGTGGACGTTGCGGTGGCCTGCGTCGCGCCCCTGATGGGCGCGCCGTCGTCCTCCCCAATACGCGTGGCGCCGCACGTCGGGGACACGCCGTTTGCCATGCTGATGGGCGCCGAGGATCAGTTCTACACCGAAACGCAGGCGGAGCATGTGCTGGGGCTCATCCCCGGTCCCGACAAGATGCTGAAGTTCTACGAAAGCGGCCACGGCCTGCCCGTCGAATACGTCGACGACGCGACGGCGTGGATCGATGCGCATCTGAAGTAGGACGCCGGAGCGCCAGACACGCGCCTGACGACGTCTCATCTCTCAGGCGGCGTCACCGTGGCCGGCCGGTCGTCCGCGTAGAACGTCGTGACGCTTCGAGGCGGCGGGTCTGAGACGGTCTCCTGCCTGGGCCGCAGCATCGTCACCCGATCGACCGTCCGCCCGCCAGGCGTGGCGATGACCATTTCGGGCGCGTGTGTCGACAGAAAACTGGAGCCGGCGCGCGCCTCGCGGATGAGCGTCCGTCCACCGATCTGGACGTGGATTCGGGCTCCAACGGGCGCGCGGACCTTGACCCAATCTCCCGTGCTCTGCGTGTCGTTGCGGAAGAGCAGCGCGCGCGCGTTGTTCTGCACGACCAGAACGTCCACGTCGCCGTCGTTGTCGTAATCCGCCGCCGCGAGACCCCGCCCGGCGCGCCAGTCCGTGAACGCGAAGGCGTCCGGCGTGTCGGTGAGCATGCCGCCGTCGTTCCTGAACACCTGGTCCCGCTGCCCGATGCACTCCACCGGGTTTGCCTGATCCACGTTCACATGCCCATTCGTCACGAACAGATCGAAGTCGCCGTCGCCGTCGAAATCCTCGAGGACCGTCCCCCATCCGGTCAGTCCGAGGCTCGGTATGGCGAGGCCTGCCTCGGAGGCGATGTCGTCGAAGGTGTCGGACGGCGCCGCGTCGTGTCGTGTCGTGTTGTTGCGATAGAGAGCGTTCATCTCGTCCTGGAGGTACGTCACGAAGAAGTCCAGGTCCCCGTCCTCGTCTATGTCGGCGAAGTCTATGCCCATCCCCGCGCGCAGATCGTCCGTCCCGGTCAGGAAGCTGGCATCCGCAAACGTGCCGTCGCCACGGTTCGTGAACATCGTGTTCGCCGAGACGTCGTTGGCGACATAGAGGTCGAGGTCCGCGTCGTTGTCGTAGTCGGCGAATGCGACCGCTAGCCCCTTCCCGGCCGCGTCACGGACGCCCGCGCGATCGGTGACATCCGCGAACGTGCCGTCGCCGTTGTTGGCGTAGAGCACGTTCGCCTGCGGGGCGTAGAACTCGGGGTGGAGGGTCTCCGGCCCTTCAGGCTTCACGGCGACGTACACGCCCATCGCGGAACTCGGGTCGTTGAAGTCGACGTACCTCGCGACGTAGAGATCGAGGTCGCCGTCGCCATCGACGTCGCCCCACACGGCCGAGGCGCTCCATGCTGTCGCGTCCCCACCAACGCGGGCGCTGTCGGTAACGTCCTCGAACGTCCCATCGCCGCTGTTGCGATACAGCACGTCCGGCGCCCCGAAGTTCGTCACGAACAGGTCGGCCCACCCGTCGGCGTCGTAGTCCGCGGCGGCGACCCCCATGCCACACGCCTCGTGATCCACGCCGGCTTCGGCCGCCGGCGTGAATGTCCCACCGTCGTTCCGATAGAGCGCGTTCGGGTGGCCCGCGCCCGTCGTGATGTAGACGTCCCAATCGCCGTCGTTGTCGTAGTCGAGCCATGCGGCGCCGCCGCCGATCGCCTCGGACACGTAGTCGAGCGCGTCGTCTCGATACATCGACACGAAGTCGATCCGCGCGTCAGCCGCGGTCTCAGTGAACCGAAGCGGCGCGGCCACGGCCGGGGCTCTCTCTGACGGCGCTTCCGTGCCGCGATCGCAAGCGTGCAGGGACACCAGGACGAGGATGGCGCATAGAAACGGGAGCAAGGGATCGGAATGACGTCCGACGATCCGAGATCGCTTCATCGAGGCCCGCCGCGCGTGACGGCGTGGACGCGTTATCCGCGACATTCCATCCACGCGTCTACTGCCATGAAAGGAGGGAGTCGTACACGATGCCAACGAACGCGTCTCCAGCCATCACCGGTGTCGCCCACGTCGCATCGAACTCGGCGGTGAGTTTCGCGCCCATGATCTCGTCTCGCGTCTTGCCCTCCTTCATCAGCGTCGCCGTCCGTTCCCGAACGGTCGCGAGCATGTCGCGCGCCGCTCGCACTCCGTCGGCCCCGGACACGGGCCCGTGGCCGGGTATGAACGTGGCGTCAGGGCCGCCGATCGTGAGGGCCCGGTCCAGCGCGGCGATCGTCCCGTCCACCGACCCGCCGCTCTCGACATCAAGGGGCGAGAACGGGTACATCCCGTTGTAGTAAAGGTCCCCCAGATGCAGGACGTTGGCGTTCCGGAAGTGCACTATCGAGTCGCCGTCTGTGTGGGCGTTCGGCGGGTGGATCAGGTGGATCTCCTCGCCGTTCCGATAGAACGTGATGGAGTCCGTGTACGTGACGATCGGAAGCGCTTCCGGCTCCGACGGCGGCATCGTAACGTTGTACGCCTCCGGCCCCGCCGGCGCGGCGAGACGCTTCCGCACGTTCTCGTGTGCGATGACGACCGCCCCCGCGATGGCGAGGTCCGCGTTGCCACCGGCGTGGTCGGCGTGCCAATGCGTGTTCACGACGTAGCCGATCGGCCGATCAGTGACGCTGGCGACGGTGCGCGCGATTTCGTCCGCGAACGGCATCAGCAGGTTCCCGACGAAGAAGTCCCCGCCGTCGACGAGGAAGGCGTCGTCGTCGCCGACGCAAAGGCCGATGTTGCCACCGATGCCCTCCTTCGTCAGCACGTAGATCCCGGCGGCCACGGGCGTTGCCTGGATCGCCAGCGTCTCGACCTCGGCCTCTGGGGGTGAGCATCCGAGCCCGAGATAGACGATGGCGGCCGCGACCGAGGCCGCCGCGACTCCACGCGCCACGCCAGGCCGCTTCGCGCTGGTGACGCGGCTGTTCCGCGTTGCTTTCATGGTCTCGTGTGGCCATCGCCCCGCGCTACGCTATCGCGCCATGGCGCCGATAGCATAGCGGGGTTTCGCTCGGAATGCCGGCTTGACGGCTCGATTACTGGAGCTCGAAGTACAGCACGCGACCGTAGTCGGTCGCGGCCCACGCCTTCGCGCCGAGAGCTGCGACGCCGTAAATCGGGCGTGTTAGGTCCTTCTTCTGCCCGAAGAACTCGACCTGGACTCCCACGGTCTGCCACGTCGCCCCGCCGTCGGTCGTGTAGCCGATCGTGCCGAGGTCACCGGAGTACCAGGCGGTTGTCGGGCTGCTCGCGGAGATCGCCCATATGTCCTCTTCGGTGCTGCTGTCCTGTGGCGTCCAGGTCTTGCCGCCGTCGGTCGTGGCGTGTATCAGCCCGTACTTGCCGACCGCCCAGCCGACGTTCGCGTCGGCGAACGTCAGGCCGCCGTAGTTGTCTTCGGACGGGTGCACCGCCTCCCACGTCTTGCCGCCGTCTGTCGTCGTCTCGATGACGCCCTCGATCCCGGCGCCGGCGACGATCCCGTTCTTCTCGTCGAAGAAGTGTGCGGCGACGAACGTGACCTCACCCTCGCCAACCTGTCCGCTCGGCGTCCCGCCGGCGAGAATTTGCCATGATCTGCCGCCGTTCTTCGTGCCGAGGGCGGTGCTGTTGTTGCCTACGACCCAGCCGACATCTTCAGTCAGGAAGAAGGCATCCTGTAGGTCGACCGTTACCTTGCTCGTCTGCGTGTCCCAGGACTTGCCACCATCGTCCGTGGCGAGGATCGTCCCGGCCTCGCCCACGGTCCAGCCGTTGTTCTCGTCGAGGAACGCGCCACCCATGAGCCGCCCCACGGAGAGCCCCGGCATCACCTCCCAGGTGGCGCCTTTGTCGCGCGTGACAGCGACAGTGGCCTTCTCGTATTCGAGAGACTGTTCGCCGACTAGGAACCCAACGGTTTCGCTTGCGAAGAACACTTTGCTGTAGACGCTGCTGTACTCCACCGCGTCGTCCGGCGGCTTGATCTCGGCGAAGCCCACCTGCGCGAACGCGGTCGCGCTTACGAGCGCCATAGCCAGGGCAATCGGCGCCACGGCGAACCAACCTGTTCGTTCGGTTTCCGCGCTCAGCATGGAGAATCCTTCCGGTATCGAGACACCCAAACCTCAGCCGCGCTCGAGTCACGGCGTGCCATGAATCTCATCGTCGCATGATAGTGTCGCCGGCGCCGGTTCACAAGGCATTCAGCAGGCGGCGGCCGCATGGGCGCGGCGTACCCGCGTCCTCACAGCGTTGCGTGTGAGGTCGAACGTCGCGCGGGCGGCGCCCCGTTGACATTCTCGCCGCCGGAAAGAGGTGCGCCGCGCGACGTACACGGCAAGCCGAGGAGTCTCGACGATCCAGGGAAGGCCTGTGGTCGCGTGTCGGGGCGGGCCTGGCGCGTCCGTGATCGACAGTATGCGTATGCCGGTCGGTCGGTTCGCTCTCGCGGCGCCCGGCCCTGAGCTAGGCATCGGCCCTGCTAGCTGGTGGCGGTGGAGTCACGAACCGGCGGGGGAGTGGTGCGCCACGAAGGACTTGAACCTTCAACCTGCGGATTAAGAGTCCGTTGCTCTACCATTGAGCTAGCGGCGCGCCAAATGACCGTGTTTATCGTGCCAGACGGGGCCTCGTTTGGCAAGACGATCTCAGTCACCGAGGGCGTTTGCGAGCGTGTCGGGTCGTTACACATGCGTCAGCGCGGCGCCCTTGGTCTCGACTATCGGCAGGACGAATCGGAAGTCGCTGCCCGAGCCCGCGCCGTCGTCCACCCAGATGCGCCCGCCGTGCGCCTCCACGATGCTCCTGGCGATCGCGAGGCCGAGACCCGTTCCTCCCTGCTGACGCGTATGCACGCTGCTCACCTGGTGGAATTTCTCGAAGATCCTCGCCCGTTCGTCCGGCGGAATGCCGACCCCCGTGTCGATGACCTGCACCGACAGCAGCGATCCCTCTCGACGTATCCGCGTCTGCACGCTGCCACCATTGGGCGTGAACTTCACGGCGTTGCTCAGGAGATTCGTGAGCACCTGGCCGATGCGTTCGCCATCCGCCACTGCGTCCGGCACGTCGTCCTCGGCCTCTAGCGTGAGCCTGATTTCCTTGTCATCCGCCTGCGTGCGTATGTCCTCGATCCGCGTCCCCGCCACGTCGACGATGGACGTCGGCGCCATCCGCATCTCCATGCGACCGGACTCGATGCGCGAGAGGTCCAGCAGATCGCTGATGAGATGGGACAGCCGCAGCGCCTGCCGCTCCACGCGGACCAGTTTGTCCCGCGTGACGTCGGGCACCTCTCCGGTTTTGCCGTCGAGGATCAAGCGCGTGTAGCCGTAGATCGACGTAAGCGGCGTACGCAGCTCATGGGAAACGAGCGCGACGAAGTCCGACTTCATCTGCTCAATCTCCTTCTCACGCGTGATGTCGTCCAGCGCGTACACCGTGCCGATCGGCGAGTCGTCGCCGCCCAGCACCGGGCTCGACACCACCTTCAGCGCGCGCGTTTCCTCGCCCACGGTCAGCGACACCTCGCTCGACACCGGCCGGGCCCGACGGCGCGACGGCGCCGCAGAGAACAGGCGGTCGACGATGTCGGCATCCAGCAGGTCGTCCACGACCTTGCCGGCGGTGTCGTCGGGCAATCCGAGGAGATGTTCCGCGGCGGGATTGGTGAGCACGACGCGCCGGTCGAGGTCCAAGTACACGATGCCCTCGGCGATGCTGTTCAAGACGCTGTTCAGCTTCCTCTCCTCGCGCGTGAGCCGCGCGAGAGCGTCCTGCACCGTGCCGGTCATCTCGTTGAATTCCTCGACGAGGATGCCGATCTCGTTGTGCATCGTGATGGGAATCGCCTGCTGGTAGTCGCCGCGACGAATCACCTGCGCGGCGTCCGTTATCTGCCGTATTGGCCGCACGAGCCGACGCGCGAACAGCACCGACGTGACCCCTAAACCCGCGATGACGACGCCGACAACCCAGAGCACGTCCTCGCGGAGCGCCTGGGTGGACGTGAACGCCAGACGCGTGGGCTCCGACACGACAACCGACCACGGCAGGACGCTCGACGTAGGTCGCGCCAGGCCGTAGACGCGTTCGGCCCCGAACCCGTCTTCCTCGACGCTAGAGAGCTTGCGCGTCTGCGACGAATTGCGACGGGTCGCCTCTTCCGCCGCGCGCGAGTAGAGCAGCAACGCCTTCTTCACCGCGAGGCGTGTGATCGGCGGCGCCGCGAGGTCGGCCTCCTCGGCCAGCCTCACGGCTACCTCCGTCTCGAGCTCCGAGACCGTCTTGCCGGTCACCGACAGCGACGAGCCCGTGGGTAGGTCGATGCGATCCAGAGCGACGATAGGGCCAACGCCCCACTCGGGATGACCGTCGACCTCAATCCACACCTGGTCGCCGTCGCGTAGAGAGCGCCAGTCGGCCGCCGAGGCGGCGACCATGTAAACCGCGCCGTCCCGGCCGTCGCGACCCATGATGACGATGTCGCGCTCGCGGTCGATACCGTCTGCGGGAGCGGTGCGCGCGAGCCTGCCCAGCTCGGGCATGGCGAACACGGCCCTGATGACTCCCAGTATGTCATCGCCCTCGCGCACCGGGACGGCGATGCTCAGCATCACGGAGTCGTTCGCGTCGTCGTAGGCGGTCTTGCCGATGTAGTTGCGTCGGGTCTCGACCGCCTCCTTCCACCACGGCTCCTCGCTTACGTCGAACGGCGCGTACGGGTTGCCGGACATCAGCAGGATGCCGCGGGCGTCGGCGATGACATAGTGCACCATTCGTGGAGCGCGATCGGTCAGAATGCGGCGCAACGCGAGGACCTGCTCGCTGTTCAGGGATTGCCCGGAGAATTGCCACGCGCGGTAGAGATCGACCGGGTCATGGCGCAGCATTTCCGCGAGGTACGGCTGCACGTCGCGCGCCAGGCCGACGACGTTGTCGAGGCGCGCCTGCGCCGGAGCCGTCGCGCGGCCGAGGAGTTCGTCGGCTACCTCGTGCAGGTGCGTGCCGACGGTGTCCTCCAATGCCCCGCGGCTCAGGTCGTATAGGCCGATGCCGGGGAAGAACACGACCGCGAGCACCGGCGCCAGGGAGGCCAGGAGCAGCATCAGCACCAACTGGCTGCGAAGGCTGCTAAGCCAGCGGTAAAGCGCGGGTACGCGTGTTGGGCTTGACGACATCAGGCAATCCCCGGCGCGAACGGCGACGGCGGGCCACATCCGATTCTGCCCGCGACGGCGGCGTTGGGCAACGCGCGACTGGCCAGCCGGGCCCGATTCACGCGCCTGTCGCCGCGGCGGCGGCGCTGCCCCGGAACTCGACGCAGGCAAACCGCCTCCGTGACGCAGCCGCTGCATCGGACGCCCAACGGACAGCCGCCACGCCGGCCCAGCGGCCTACGCGGCTCAGCGCGTCCCGTTCATCTGCGTCGTCGTATTTGTGGACCGCGCACCATCCGTCAGGCGCGGTCATCGCCTGGGCGCACTGGGCCACCCACTCGACGGAAGCCGTGTAGCGTGACACCACGCCGTGAAACGCATGCGTCCACCGATCCGGCACGGCGCCCGGGTCCACGCGCTCGCAACAGACGGCCAGCCGGTCCAGCCGCAAGGTGGACTTCAGGGCGTGTAGAAAACTCGCCTTCCGCGCGGCCGACTCGAAGAGGGTGATGTGGAGGTCGGGTCGTAGTATCGCGATTGGCGCGCCAGGGAACCCCGCGCCACTGCCGATGTCGGCCACGCGCGCGCCATGCGCGATGTCGACATGGCGCAGGACGAGGGCGGAGTCGATGAAGTGCGCGTCGAGATACTCGTTGGGGTCGCGTACGGACGTCAGGTTCATCCGGGCGTTCCATTTCTCGAGCAGCGCGGCGTATTCGGCGAAGGCGGCGACCTGCCCGTCGTCCAGCGCGAAGCCAACACGCTCGAATGCCGCGGCAATGGCTTCGCGCATCGGTCTATCCTCCGAGGGTGTAGATGTACCGCGCGACCACCGAGCCGACGGCGCCGAGGCTCTCGGACGAGCATTTGTCGGGTGTGTCCTCCACGGTGTGCCATGGCGGATAGCTGAAGTCGATGAGGTCGATGGCGGGGATGCCCGCCTTGATGAGCAGGACGTGGTCGTCGGAGATCGCGGGGCCCATGCGTGGGCTGAATTGCGTCACGCCCATGTCCTGAGCGGTCGCCCACACGCCGCGAACGATGTCCGGCGCGGCCTGGAGCGATGTCGGCTCGACGGGTATCGACAGGTCCGCGTCGCCCACCATGTCGAGCAGGATCGCGAACTGCGGACGCGCGGGCGTGGGGTTACGCGCGTAGTGGCGCGAGCCGTGAAACATGTTCGCCGTCGTCTTCCCCCAGTCCTCGCCGTCGAACAGGACGATCACCACTGGGACCGGTGGCGCGACGATGTCGAACACGCGCGCCAGCTCGATCAACACCGCGACGCCCGAAGCGCCGTCGTTCGCGCCCGGGATGGGCGTACTGCGGTTGTCGGGATTCGGGTCGCGGTCGGCAAACGGTCGCGTGTCCCAGTGCGCGCAGAGCATGACGGGGGATTCGGTGGCGTTTCCGAACGTCGCGACGACGTTGTGCATAGGGATTTCGCGGTCGCCGTCGGTGATCGTGAACGACTGTAGCTGGACGTCGTCGGCGAAGACGCCCAGTTGCTCGACGAGGTAATCGCGCGTCTCGATATGCGCGTCCGTGCCCGGCACGCGCGGGCCGATGGCGACCTGTCGCCGTAGCGCGATCATCGCCAATTCGCCGTTGAAGGTGGGCAATGCCTGGGCGTCGGCGATGCGCTCGTCCGCGACGCATCCGAGCAGCACGAGCGCGGGCAACAGGAACGCGGCGATGCCCCGAGCGGCCATCAGCCGACCTCGTTGCGCGCTTCGAGGGCCTGGCTCAGGGTCACGTCGTCGACGTAGTCGAGGTCGCTGCCGATGGGCACGCCGTATGCGATCTGCGTCACGCGGATGTCGTGTGGGGCCAGATGCTGCAGCATGTATGTCACCGTAGCGCTGCCCTCGACGCTGGGGCTCAGCGCGAAGATGACCTCGGCCACCTCGCCTCCCCGCAGCCTGTTGATGAGTTCCGGGATGCGCAGGTCCTCGGGACGCACGTGATTCAGCGCCGACAGCAGCCCGCCGAGGACGTGATACATGCCGCTGTACGTGCCGGTTCTCTCGAAGATGGACACGTCATCGGGGTCCTCGACGACACAGATGACTGAGTGGTCGCGCTGTGGGTGCTCGCAGATGCGGCAGGGGTCGTCGTGCAGTTCGGTGATGCTGCCGCAGATGGTGCAGTTCGTGAGCTTCTCGTGGATCGTTCCGATAGCGTTCCCCAGGCGTCGCGCGTCCTCGGCAGGCTCCTTGAGGAGATGGAACGCCAGGCGCTGCGCCGTTTTCGGGCCGACGCCGGGCAGCTTCTGCAGCTCGGTGAGCAGGCGCATGAGACTGTCGGGAAAGTAGCGCATACACGGCTCTCAGGTGTTGGGCGTCCGAGGCAATGATACCGAGCCGCAGCCGGCGCGACAATCGAGCCCGGGCGGCTCCGGCGGCTCACTCGTCGGCGAAGTACGCGTCTTCGATGGTCTTCACGAGGAGGGTCATCGTCTCGTTGTAGGGCGTGGCTATGCCGGCTTCGGCGCCCATCTCGGAGACGGCCGCGCTGATGACGTCGATCTCCGTGCGCCGCTTGTTCTCCACGTCCTGGAGCATCGATGCCTTGCCGCCCACCGCCCGCGTGAGAATGTCCGTGATGGTCGCCCACCGCTCGTCGAAGTCGAGGGGGATGTCCCGCGCGTTCGCGACGGCGACCGCCTCGGCGAGTATCTCGCGCATCAGCTCGCGGACGTTCTCGTCGGCGATGAGTTGGTCGGCGGTGAAGCGCAGGACGGCCGATGTCGGGAGGGTGCACACGTTCAGCGACAGCTTCGACCACACCTGCCGCAGTACCTGATCCGTCGCTTCCGCCTCCATCCCCGCGTTGTTGAGCGCGCCCGCGATCCGTGTCACGCGCTTCGAGACTCCCCCGTCGAGCTCTCCGAGGAACGTCTTGCCGGTTCCTGCGTGCTGGATGTGCCCGGGACCGACGGCCGTCGCACTGTGATAGCTGACGCCAATCGCGACGCGATCCGCGCCGACGATGTCCGCGATGCGCGGCGCGTTTCCCCACCCGTTCTGCAACGACAGGACGACCGTGTCGTCGCCTATCATCGGCGACGCCGCGCGAACCGCCTCCACCGTGTCGTAGCACTTCACGAAGACGATCACGACATCCACTACGCCGACGGTCGACGCATCGGTCGTCGCGGGGACCGTGTACGCCGTTGCCTCGCCGGCGGCTTCGATGCGCAGGCCCGACCGGCTGACGCGTTCCACGGCCTCGCGGTTCACGTCGACCAGGGCCACGTCACATCCGCCCTCGGCCAGGCGTGCGCCGTATAGGCCGCCCATCGCCCCTGTCCCTCCCAGCATGGCTACGCGCATGGCTATCTCCGCGGGCTGGGTGGCTTAGAGACTATCTCAATCCGCGTTTTCGCTCTTGAGTCGATGCCAT
>NYZG01000410.1 GCA_002687025.1 Candidatus Poribacteria bacterium | reverse complement strand
GCGGGCCCGACACGGCCGATGTGTACGAACTCAGCCTGAATCCGCTGAACCCGATGCAGTACCGCTACGACGGCGAGTGGCGGCCGCTGACGCGCACGACGATCGAGATCGCCGTGAAGACGGACTCCGGCATGGAGACGGTGAGTCGTCCGGCCTTCGCGTCGCATCACGGCCCAATCGGCGAGCAGCGCGGGGACAAGGCGTACGCCTTCAAGCTGGCGTACGCGGATGAGGTCGGCCTCACGGAGCAGCTCGCCCGCATGAACAAGTCTCGCAACGTCGGCGATTTCCTTTCGGCAATGTCCCTGGCACAGCTCATGCCCCAGAACACGCTGTACGCCGATGTCCACGGGAACACGTACTACCAGCGCACCGGGCGCGTGCCGATACGTCCGGACGGCTACGATTGGCGGAAGCCGGTCCCCGGCGACACTTCGGATTCGGAGTGGCTGGGCATCCACGACACGGCGGACCTGGTGCAGATACTCAACCCGGCGGCGGGATGGCTGCAGAACTGCAACATCTCGCCCGGCACGATGACCGAGAACAGCCCGATGACCGCGGATCGCTATCCCTACTACATCTACATGCACTCGACCGAGGGCGCGAACCCCCGGGGCCGACGCGCTGTCGAGCTCCTCGCGGAGGCCGAGGGACTCACGCTCGCGGATGCGACCGCTATCGCGAACGACCACTACGCGCACGGGGAGAAGCCCTGGCGCGAGGCCCTGCTCCGCGCGTTCGACGCCGAGCCCCGCGCCGCATTGCGCGAGGCGGCCGAGATCGTCCGCGCATGGGACGGATACGCGCACCGAGACGCGGTGGGGATGACGCTCTTCCTGGCATGGCTCCACGCGCTGGGCGAGGAGCGGCGCTCCTTCCGCGGCGAAGCCCTTAGCGGCGACGACGGGCTCACGGCGTCCGAGAGCGAGACGCTCCTCGACGCCCTCGCCGACGCGGCGGCGCACATGCGCGAGACGTACGGCCGTCTCGACGTGCCGTGGGGCGACGTGTGGCGCGGCCGTCGCGGAGACGAGAGCTGGCCCGTGAGCGGCGTTTCCGGCGAGGCGGGGCTCTCGACGTTGCGCGCGGTGAACGGGCGTTGGGAAGACGACGGCGTCGGGTACATCGGCGCTGGGCAGCTCTGCACCACGGTCGTCATGCTGAAGCCGGGCGCGGTGCGATCGTACAGCGCCGTGCCGTTTGGGCAAAGCGAGGATCCCGACTCGCCTCACTACACGGATCAGGGGCGACTGCTGTTCGCCGAGGAGAAGCTCAAGGACTCGCGGTACCGGCGGGATATCCCTGCGGATCATGTGGAGTCGCGCGTCGTGCTACAGTACGACGACTGAGTCGGCAGCGGCGCCGGGCTCATTCGGCGGGAGGGCGTATGCCGCCTCGCGCTGCAAGCGCCTCCGCCGCGCGTGTTCCGATCTCCAGGCCGACGGCCTCCTCGCCGATGCTCTGTAGCGGCCCGCGTTCGTATTCCTCGACACCGAGGCTGTCGACGTAGTACGCGAGCGCCCATCGGTCGCGTTCCGTTAGCGCCTCGCCGAACGACGGCATCGGCGTGCCCGCCAACCCCGTGACGAACACACGATAGAGGTCCTCGACGCGGTCGCCGGTCTTCCGCGGTCGGTAGCTCAGATCGCGAGGCTGTATGGAGCGGCCCTGCGCGTCGGTCTGGGTGTATGCGGACGGCCCGTCGCCGTACCCCCTATCGCCGTGACAGCGTGGACACTCCATCTGCCCGTAAAGGCCTCTGCCTCGACTCATCACCTCGTCAGTACGCGGCGGGGCCTCGCCCACTTCGACGGCCTCTGGCGGCTTGCCGGAGCGCGGCCGACGCACCAGGCTCAGGAGATGGTCCGCGAGCAGCCACGCCTCGTCCTCGCTGAGCTGCGCTTGAGGCAGCATCGGCGTCGTCGCGACGCCCTGGGTTATGGAACGGAACACGTCCTCGCGGAGCGGCGGCTCGCCTTGCGCGGTGGTCTTGAACTTGTATCGACCCGACGTGAGGTCCGGCGGCTTCGTGCGAAGCTTGTAGACTAGGACGCCGTCGCCCTCGCCGGTCTCGCCGTGACAGGGCGCGCATTCCTGTTGGTACAGGCGTTCCACGGGCTCGAGCGCCGGCGCCTCATCGCCCCCTGATGCGGCGCCGACCGCCGCGCAACCGATGGCCGCCACGGCCAACAGGAGCCGCCGCATGGTCGCTTGGGTCGCCAGCCGGCGCGGGCGTCGAATCCTGCGGACCATCCGTGACTGGGCCTCCCGGGACCCCATCTCAATCTTCCCCCGCCAGGCGAAGACATCCGCTACTTCCCGGCGCTGACGACTCGGCCCCGCGCGCGCGGAGCGGAACGCCGTGGATCATCTCGTTCACCACCGGGTCGAGGTAGTACCGCGCGATCCACTCGATGACGGGCACGCAGACGGCGTCTCCGAAGCCAAAGAGCGCGCGGTTCAGTGAGCCGACCAGCCGGTAGTCGTCCGCGCCCATCAGTCGTGCGCACTCGCGTCCCGAGAGCAGCCGGACGGCGTAGCCGCCTTGCCCCGCCTGGAACAGGATCTGGCGCGCGCTGCCTCCGCGAGGCGTCCGCAAGCATCCCGCGATGCCGTCCGTGCGCAGCTCCGCCCGCGTGACGCCCTTGCGGACACGCCTGAACACGGCGCCGTGCGTGACCCGGTCGCCGTCTATCATCGCGTCGGCGACTTCTCGGTGCTTGGGGCTCATCTGGCTGAGCAGGTACGATGCGCGATCCTCGCTCCAGTAGCTGTCGTCCGTGGGCGCGAGGTCATCGAGCACGTCCGACAGCGTCAGATTCGACTGCGGGGGATGGGGAAGCGGGCGCACGGCCCAGCGGATGTCGGATCGCCCATCGATGAAGTCGAGAACGGAGCGCGGGCGCAGATCGCTCTCCTCCGTGGGCGCGAGAGGAGACGGTCGGGCGTCCAGGCAACCGTCGAGTGTCCCTACGGCGAACACGCGCCGACGGCTCTGCGGGACGAAGTGGCGCGCGTCGAGCACGAAGACATCCACCGAGTAACCCAGGTCGTTGAGGGCCCGCAGGGCGACTTCGAGATCGGCGCCGCCGCGCGAGGTGAGGAACCCAGGCACGTTCTCAAGCATGATGAGCGGCGGGCGGCGCTCCCGCATCTCCTCAATGACACGCGTGAACCCCCAGAACGCGGACGAATGAGGGCCGGCCAAGCCACGACGCGACCCGGCGAGCGACAGGTCGTTGCAGGGGAACGACGCGATTGCGAGCGACACGTCGGGGATGTCGGACGCTGCGAGGTCGTGCACGTCGAGCACGCGGTAGTGGGAGCGCTCGTCCTGGAAGTGGGCGTCGTGCATCTCGCGCTTGGCGGGATCGATGTCGTTGGCGAAGACCGTCGACCAGCCGTGCCGTTCCAGCGCGTAGCGATGGAGGCCGATGCCTGCGAAGAAGTCCGCGACGGTCTTGCTCGACGCGAGCTCGCGGCCGGCGGACGACACGTCCTCGGATAGCGCCTTCATCACGATGTCCGCGCACCCATCGACATCTTGCTCAACCGCGCTCTCCCACAGCCTGACGACCGTCCAGCCATCGCCGAGCAGATCACGCGTGACGCGGACGTCGCGGGCCATGTTGCCGCGTATCTTCGCCAACCAGTAGTCGCGCCTGTTCGCGCGCGTGAACTGATCTTCCAGGCATACCAGGCCGCGCCGTCGCCATTGCCCGCCGTGCCAATAGTCGCCATCGACGAACACGGCCAGCTTGCGCGCCCTCGACGCGATGTCCGGCTTGCCGGGCAGATCGGCATTCCCCGTGCGGTACCGCAATCGTCGCGCCCACAGCGCGCGGCGCAGGGCGATCTCGGGCGGCGTGTCCTTCGACCCGACGCCACGCATTCGCTCCGAAACGGCTGCCGGGATATCCGACGTCATGCTCAGTCCGGTGTGCGTACGAGCCGGGGGCATCCTGCGGTGAATACGGCCGTCTCTCGTCGGTCGAGTACGGGCGCGGCGCTACTCGGGCATCAGTACGTGCAAGTCGCGCCAGCCGATGAGCTTGACGTTCTGCTCTTCGAGGAACCGCGTCGTGTCTGGGTCGCTAAAGATGCGGAAGTCGTTGTAACGGTTCCGCCATGCGTTGGTGATCGCGCGGGTCTCCTCGCCGCCCGTCGCGAGGTGCACAATAAGCTGCGTGACGCCGGGCCGAAGCGCGCGAATGACGTCGTGGTAGTGCCGCACGCGCGCGTCAAGCGGCCCGTCCGGGACTTCGGTGATGAGTTCGTCGATGAGCGGCAGAGGTCCGTTCCGCGCGATGTCGAGGTACTGGTCGTCAATGGGGTACCCCTCTTCCCTGGCGCGGGCGATGGCCCCGGCCGTGGGGTTGGGCATCATCACGGGGATGCCGTACTCGACGCCGAGACGATAGTAGACCTCGAAGAACTCGGCTCGCGCGAACACGGCTCCCATGTGCGTGTCGAGGTGTGTCGGCTCGATACCCAGTGAGATGACGCGGTCGATCTGCGCGCGAAGCTCGCGCTCCACCTCTTCCGGCGTCGCGCGCAGAGCCACGCTGACGATATCCTGATGCATGTAGCCATGCTCGTCGAGGAGGCCGGGGACATCGTCGGCCGATGCCACTGACCCCCATCTGATGCCACGCCATTCGGACGTCAGCGTGAGGTGCACGCCCACGTCCCATTCGGGATGGCGACGACAGTTGGCGGCGATCTCCGGCAACCAGGGCGCGGGCGCCATGACGCTAAACGAAGACACCGGTCCCACCGCGGCGGCCTGGGCGGTGGCCCTGTTCACGCCGTGGGATAAACCCACGTCATCGGCGTGCACGATGAGGAGGCGCGTGTCGGCATCGTACCCGAGGCGCTGCGCGAGGTTCACGGCCGAGGATGAAGCCGCCAGCGCGACGGCCAGCGTTAAACCAACGTGCACCATCGTTCGGTTCCATGGCTGTGGGCGTGTGGCGGGCCGGTTGGCGCTACGGTAACATAGTACCATCTCATTGGGCGGCGCTGCGTGGAGCTAAGGCCGCCATATTCCGGGGAAGGGCGAGCAGTGGATAAGCGTGCAGGAATAGTGTGGCTTCTAGGCGCCGCTATGGCTGTGGGGTCGATACCCGCCTTGGCCGTCGAGCATGACGCGGCCGATGTGGGATCATATCCAGTGGTCGGGCGCGGGCCGATCGAGATGGATATCGACCTCGAGTTCGATGACTGGCGCCTCGCGAATGAGGTGCTCGTCATGGGTGGCGACACCTGGGAGCCGCTCGGAGGCACGTGGGACGACGAGGACGATCTGTCCGGCACCCTCCAGATCGTGTGGGAGCCGGAAGGACTGTTCCTGAAGCTCATCGTCACCGACGACGAATTCGTCGCGGAGGGCGGGAACCCGTGGGAGAACGACGGCATCCAGATGGCCATTGACGCCAGCGCCGGCGAGCTTCCCGCCGGATTCCCCAACGGCACGACTCACCTTTACAACTTCGGCATCGCGGACGGCTGGCAACCCGAAGCCGGCGACTTCCAGGGCGACGCCGAGATCATGATGGAGCGCGACGACGCCGCGACGGAGAACCAGTTCGAGTGGTACATGCCCGTCGAGATATTCGCCGACAAGGGGACGGAGCTCGGCGGTGGGATGGAGATCGCCTTCGCCATCATCGCCAACGACTCGGACCCGGGCGCGGAGGGTCAGACGGGTTGGATAGGCTGGGGCAACCAGACGATCGTCTTCGGGAAGAACCCTGAGGAAATGCAGACGCTCGAGCTGCAAGACCAGGTGCTGGCGGTAGACGCGGTCGGGAAACTCGCCACGGCGTGGGGCGCCCTGAGGCGCTAGATCACCGCGCCCTTCACCACTTCAGATGGCCTCGATCCCGCGCGCCGTGCCTCGCCGTCACTGCGTCAGGCTGTCGTAGAGCGACTCCACCCACCGCTCGGGACTGATGAAGCCGCCGCCCCACTCGTCGTCGTAGTCTGCGTTGGGCGTCGCGGCGACGGCCTCCTCGCGGGTCTTGCCGTCGTCGATGAGCGCCTGCACGCGATCGCGACAGGTTGTCAGTACGGCGCGGTACCGTCGCAGGTCGTCCGGGCCGGAGAGCGGGCCGTGACCCGGGATGATCTGCGTGTCGTCATCGATGAGCGTCGCGACCTCGTCCACCGCGGCGATGGCCCCGGCGATCGACCCACCACTCCCCACATCGATGAACGGGTACCGGCCGCTGAAGAACGTGTCGCCCATGTGGATCACGTTCGCGTTGCGGAAGTGGACGATGCCGTCGCCGTCCGTATGCGCGTTGGCGACGTGGAAGACGTCGATGTCATCGCCATTCTGGTGGAAGGTCAGCGCGTCGGGGAACGTGACCACGGGCAATGCTCCGGCGGGACCGTCGCTCAGGCGCACGCGGACGTTCTCGTGAGCGACGATGACCGCGCCGCCCGCGGCGATGTTCTCGTTGCCGCCGGTGTGGTCGCCGTGGTGGTGCGTGTTGATGAGGAAGCGCACGGGCTTGT
>NYZG01000409.1 GCA_002687025.1 Candidatus Poribacteria bacterium | reverse complement strand
TCCTGTCTCCTGTCGCATCTATTCAACAGGATCATAGACAGAACTCCCCTCTCAGCGAATACACACCGAAAACCGAATAGCCCTCATGCCGGACGACCCGAGCACCGACGCCAAGCTCCGCTAGCGCGGGCCTCGGACCTCGTGCGCCACCCACACGTTGGCTTCGACGTACCGAACGCTGTCGGCGTCAGCGTCGACCTCAATGGGCGCCAGGGCACCCGGCACGGTGTACTCGCCGCTCTCCGGGAGCCGCATGCCTGTCCACTCCTCCCACTCATCCACGGTTCCCTCGACCGTGTAAGCGCGAGGACACACCCCGCGGACCGACCCGCCGGCTCGGACATGCAGGCGCAGCCACGGGTCGAACGGGAGGCCATCTTCGTTTCGCCAACCCACGTATCGGTCCATGGGCGTCAGCGGGTAGCGGCTCTTCAGCGTGGGCCGAAGCGGCACGACCAAACGGCCGAGGCCGTGACGCCGCCCGATGTCGCACATCGCTTGGACCATCAGGCGGCCAAGGCCTTTACGCTGATGGTCAGGCAGGACGATGATCGCCAGCGCGCTCAGCGTGTCGCGGGGCCGGCCTGAGGGCCGCATCCCGTCCGCTATCGCCCACTCCCAGCCTTCCGGGGGCAGATCCTGGAGAGGCCCGCGCCACGCCAGAGGGATGCTGTGGCCGATCGCCACGATGTGGCCGGTCTCGTCATGGACCAGGGCATACTGGTATTCCGGGAAGCGCGTCCAGAGCTGCGCCCAGTGCAACCGGCCGACGGCGCCGTGGCGTAGGAATTCCGGCCACACGCGTTGGGAGGCGTCCTCCGCGGCGCGCCTGATGTCGTCGAGATGTTCATCCGCGGTACGGAGCGCGTATCCCGGGAACTCCATGACGTTTCTCCGAACAACTGCGCGGGCTCCGATGGCTGGCTGCATCAGCGTATCACGGGCGGCGGATGCACGCCCTAATCGCCGTCGCCTGTCCGCGCGTATCGGCCATCTTGACCATGTAGCGCCCCGGGTGATAGCGTTCAGATCGCCCGCTCGCGATGGTAGGAGCCAACCACGTGGAACGCGCAATCGTCGTCGAGGACCCGTGTCCTCCCCACGTGCTCATGCGGCGCCTACTCGCCGCCTTCCCGGAGGCCCGTCGACCTTTCCTGCTCGAGAGCGCGGGCGACCATCCCGTCGACGGCCGATGGTCGTTCCTCGGCATCGACCCCCACAGGACGCTGCGCGGCTATTCCGACCGAGCCGAGTCCACGCGCTTCGGCCCGGATGGCGCGGCGCGTCGGACAACAGCCCGACAGCATCCGCTCGACGCCTTCGCCGCAGCACTCGCCGAAACGGCGACGACGACCCCGTCAGACGACGGTCCTCCGTTCCGCGGCGGAGCCGTGGGAGCCCTGGCGTACGACCTCGGCGAGTTGATAGAGCCGACGGCGGGGTCCCCGGAGCCGTTTGCCGACCAGCCGTTGTTGGACATGGGCTTCTACAGCGGCGTGATCGCCTACGACCACGCGTCGGATGTCGCGTTGGCATTTGCGACGGAAACGCCGGGCGCGCCCGACCCGATTTGGATACGCGACGCCGCACCACTCATGGCGCGCCCCTCGACCACGGCGGACGAATACGCTGCGCCCCCGCCCGTGGACATGCCAATCTCGTCGGCCGTAGGCCCCGAGGGCTACATGAAGGCCGTGCGCGCTGCGAAGGAATACATCGCAGCCGGCGATGTGTATCAGGTGAACGTCGCGCAGGAGTTTCTCGCGCCGCACGCTGGCGCGCCGTTCGACCTGTACGCGGCGCTTCGCCACGCGAACCCGGCGCCCTTCGCGGCGTTCTTGGACATGGGCGATCGCGCGATCGCCAGTTCGTCGCCGGAGCGTTTCCTGCGCTACGACCCGCGCAATCGCCGCATCGAGACCAAGCCCATCAAGGGCACGCGCCCGCGCGGCGGCCCCGAGGGCGAGCAGGCGTTCTACAAGGCGGAGCTTCTCGCCAGCGCCAAGGACGCCGCCGAACTCGTGATGATCGTGGACCTGGAGCGCAACGACCTCGGCCGCATATGCGAATACGGCTCCGTGCGTGTGCGGGCGCTGCGGGAGGTCGAGAAGTTCGCCACTGTGCAGCACACCGTCGCGACGATCGAAGGCCGAGTGCGCGAGGGCGTGGACGTGAGCGACATCTTGCGCGCCACGTTCCCGGGCGGCTCGATCACCGGCGCCCCCAAGATACGCGCTATGCAGGTGATCGCAGAGCTCGAAACCGCTCGTCGCGGTATATACACCGGCTCTCTCGGCTACTTCGACGCGGGCGGCGCGTTCGACCTGAATATCGCCATACGCACGATCGTGGCGCGCGACGGTCAGGCCAGTCTATGGGCGGGCAGCGGCATCGTCGCGGACTCCGACCCCGAGGAGGAGTACCACGAAACCATGGGCAAGGCGAGTCCCCTATTCGCCGCCTTGGGAGCGCGCGAGTGTATCCCTATGTCCGGCTGAACGGCTCCATCACGCGTCACGAAGACGCCACGATATCACCCATGTCGCCTGGGTTCCTGTATGGCGATGGCGCTTTCGAAACGGTCCGCTGGGTACCGGGACGGGGCGCGTTCCGCCTGAGCCGCCACGCTGCACGTCTGAGCCGGGCGCTCGAATTCCTGAGCATCTCCCCGGCGCCAACGTCGACCGAGTTTGCCGATGCGATGCGGGAAACCGTCGAGGTGAACGCGCCCGACGGCGATGTCGCCGTCCGGCTCACCGTGGCCGAGGGCGAAACGCCCGGGAACCCCACGGTTCTCGTCATGCTCCGGGACATCTCGTACACGCGGGAGATGTATGAACGGGGCGTCTCGGCTACTCTCCTTGAAGGCGGAGGGGGGCCGCTCACCAAGCACAAGTCTCTCAACTACGCCGCGCATTGGCGCGCCCGTCGGATCGCGGCAATCGGCGGTCATGCGGAGGCCCTGGCGTACGACGCCCGGGGGAACATCCTGGAGGGCTCGACCTCGAACCTGTTCATCGTCTCGCAAGGGAAGGCCATGACCCCGCCGTCGGACATGCCGTTGCTTCCCGGCATCACGCGCGCCGCCGTGATCGAGCTCGCCTCGGCCGAAGGCATCGTCGCCGAGGAACGCGTCCTCTCCCGTCCCGACCTGCGACACGCGGACGAGGCGTTCCTGACCAACGCCGTCGCGGGCGCGCTTCCCCTGACAGGCGTGGATGGCGACGCTATCGGAACGGGCGGCGTCGGGTCGGTGACCGCCCGACTTGCCGCGGCCTACCGACGGGCAGCAGCTGACGAGCTGGACACCCGAGCATGATCCACAGCCTCGTCATCGACGCCACCGGGCAGGACCTGCGACGCATTCGCCAGGGCATGGCGGCGGCCGCGGAACTCGCGGACAATGCCGACGTGCCGATCACGTGGGCTCTGGATGTGCGATCCGCGAGGTCGGCGTCGTCCTGGCTCTCGGAGCGCTCGGGCAGGCCGGACACCGTGATTCTGGTCCTCAACACGGGGACGTGGGGTCTCTCCGACACCAGCGCGGCGGACGCGAACATCGATGAGGCCGCCGAACGCCTCGTGCGTGAACGCGAGCAGTTGCCCACGCGCATAGCCCAGGAGCGCGACCGACTCGTCGAGGCGCTGCCCGGAGCGAACGTCACGATCGCCGGCGCCGAGGCGAAGAACCCCGCGCTGATATACGCCCTCGAATCCCTCGAATTCCACGGCCTCTGGGGGTACCGCTGGAATGAGGCGTCGCCGCGCGCGATGGACCGCGGATGTCCCTTCGGGTACTTCTTCGTGAGCCGGGACAGGCAGCACTCCGGCGGAGCCCCGGCCAGCACGGTGGTCGGCGTCCCACGGCACTCGGGTGATCTCTCCTTCTGGCGGCGTATGCCACCCGAGCCCGGCGTCGCGCCCGACCCGGAAGACGACATACTGATCGGGGAGCCGGCGCCCAAGCCCATCGTCATCGACCTGGATACGGCCACGACGACCGCGGAGCTGCGCCGCGTGGCCGCATGCGGCGACGTCAACGCATGGAACGCCGTTGTGCAGACGGTCCACGCTGAGGAATGCGCCGCGCTGACGGAGCAGGATGTCGTCGATATGAACGAGGTGTGGGCCGCAGCGAGGGAATTCGGATTCACGTCCGCGCCGCTTACCGAGGCGGTCGAGGAATACAGGACGCGCTTCCCCGAGACCGAGCCGACGATACAAGTAGCGGACCGGGCTGCGGCATCCGAGGACTCGGACCGTCCGAGCGGGCGCCGCGAGTTCTTCTACTACGACGCGCGCGGTCAGTACACTTTCGATGACGGCGGCAGCGTCCCCACGGACTGCTACAACTACGTTACCGCCCCGGCGTCGTCCCGTTTCCTGACGGAGTACGAGCTCCCCAGCGTGACGGAGTTCAGTTCCGCGCGGCGCCGCAGCCAGCTCCGTCTGTCGCTGGCGTTGGAGTCGCCCAAGCCGATGCCGTACGCGATGTTCATGTGGAACGAGCATCGCCATCTCACCGTGGTCGAGGAGAACGTGCTGGAGTTGCGATGGGTGGATGAGCACGGCATGCTCATCCTGATGGACCTGGAACCGGGCAAGAACGAGTTTTCCGTCCTGCTCACGATTTAGCCCTTCGGCCCGCACGGCCGTCGAACCACAGGGACGCCATCGCTTAGGGAGAGCCACCGATGAAGTCGATCGTCAGAGCCACGTTGCTGGTTGCGCTGTTCCTGCCCCAGTTTGCTCACGCCGACTGGGCGATAACCCGCGCGGAGGACTACGAAGCCACAGTGGACCTACTCGGCATAGCCTTTCTGGACGACGACACGGGCTGGGCCGTTGGGGACAAGGGCACGATCCTGGCCACCGCCGACGGAGGACACACATGGACGCAACAGGCGATGCCGGAGCCACCCGAGGACGTCGATGAGCGCTTCCGCAACCGAATGAAGACCGCGCAACTGGTCCGCGTGCTCATCGCGGGCGAGTCCTCGATATGGATTCTGGGCTCGGGCGTCGTATTGGGTTCCGACGACGCGGGCGCGACGTGGCGCTACGCAGATGTCGGGACGCGCAACCGGCTGACCAACGGCGTGTTCCTCTCGCCCGACGTAGGGTTCATCGTCGGTGACAACCGCACCGCGATCGGCACTTGGGATGGCGGCATTTCGTGGGAACCCGTCTCCGAAGGCCGACGCGCGCGCGCCGGCGACAACCGCACCACTTACGAAGCCATCGGATTCATGACGGAAGACATCGGCTGGATCGTAGGCTCGTCGGGCACCTACGTGCGCAGCGAGGACGGCGGCAAGACATGGGCTGAGCCCGACGGCGTGGACTTCGACGCCGGTGAGAACATCTTCGGCATGACGTGCCTGTCCGAGACGGAGGCATGGGCCGTGGGCGCCGAGGCGACGCTGCTCCACACCACGGATGCCGGCGAGTATTGGGAGCGCATAGAAAACGGCGCCGAGGACTTCTGGTACAACCTCATGGACATCACCTTCGCCGCCGATGGCAAGCAGGCCTGGGCGGTCGGCGACGGCGGGGTCATCCTCCACACGACCGACGGCGGCGAGACGTGGCCCGCCGAGGATTCGAGCGTGAACCACAACCTGAACGCCGTCGCGGTGACGCCTTCCGGGGCCGCGCACGTGGTCGGCGCGTGGGGCGTCATCCTACAAAGCGCCCCGACGGGCATCGCGGGCAATTAGCTGTAGCGTCGGGAACACACACGGCGGCTTGCGGATCGTGGGTACCGTGTCCGCAGGTCTTGGAACCACGACGTGTTGCGCCGACCGGATGTGGTCGCGGAGGAGATACGTCGTGTGCTGAGCGGGCGGCCCGATGGACGGACCCCATCTCAATCTTCCCCTGCCAGGGGAAGGCATTCGCTTGTTTCACAGGCGAGCGGCAGTGATGGTTGAGCAACGCGAGGGTCATGTCGACGGTTCGGGCGGGGTCACACGTCTCTGGGCGCGCTTTCGGGACGACCTGCGAGGGGGTCTCTCGGCGGAGTCCCTCTACGTCCTCCTGATGACTCCGGCGTTCCTTACCTTGCACGCGTACCTGATGAAGCCGCGGCCCTTCCGACGCTTCTTTGCCGAGTCGCGCGGACACCCCTACTTCGAGTTCTACTCTTTCGTCTGGTGGTACGTCGGCGCGGGCGTCATGCTACTCGCCCTGCCGTTACTGACCTCGCGCGTCCTCGTCGGCAGGAGATGGCGTGACCTCGGCGGAGGCTGGGGAGACCGCGCGGCCGCGCGGCCGCTCGCGATCGCGTTCGGCGCGATGGTCGTCGTGGCGATCGGCGTCGGGTTCGCGCCGGAATTCGCGCGCAAGTACCCCCTGTGCGACCTCGCGCGCACGGACGTGCGTCTCTTCATCGTCTACCAGGCGATGTACGGGTTGTACTTCCTGGCGTGGGAGTTCTTCTTCCGGGGATGGATGCTGCGAGGGCTCACTGTGGATTTCGGCTCGGGGGCGATCTGGATGCAGACGATTCCGTTCGCGCTGCTGCACTTCGGCAAGCCGATGCCGGAGACGCTGGGCGCGATTCCCGCGGGGCTATTCCTCGGGTGGATTGCGTGGCGGTCGAGGTCGTTCCTGTACGGCTGGCTCGTCCATTGGGGCGTCGCGGGCGCGCTGGACACGAGCATCGTCCTGCGCGAGTGGATACAGTGAGGGAGCTACGATGCGCCGCATAGTCGGACGCAACCCCGTCATGGAAGCGCTGCGGTCGGACCCGCGACGAGTCCAGCGTATCCTCATCGCGGAAGGCTCGAAGCGGAGCACGATCGACCCAATCCTGCGCCTCGCACGGGAGGGGAAGGTACGGTACGACTTCGTCGATCGCCGTCGGTTGGAAGAGATGGCCGAGACCGAGACGCATCAGGGCGTCATCGCCGACGTGGCCGACGGCCCCGTCCCCACGCTCGATGAACTGCGCAACCGTGTGCGGGCCGCCGACGACGCGCTTGTCGTCGTGCTCGATCACATTCAGGACCCCCACAATCTCGGCGCGATCGTCAGGACCGCGGAGGCAGCCGGGGCGATGGCAGTGGTGATCCCCGCCAGACGGGCCGCGGCCGTCACGCAGACGGCGGTCAAGGCGTCGGCGGGAGCCACGGAGCACATCCCCGTCGTCACGGTCCCGAACGTGGGGCGTGTGGTGCAGTCGCTTCAGGAAGATGGACTGTGGGTCGTCGGAGCCACCGACCCGGAAGACGAGCGATCCGTCCCATACTCGGGCTATGCGTTCAGTCGGAAGACAGGCATCGTCATCGGCGCCGAGGACAGCGGCATTGGCAGGCTCGTGGCGGAGCGGTGCGACGCGCTGGTACACATCCCCATGCATGGCTCCGTCAGTTCGCTGAACGCGTCCGTCGCCGCCGGCATCGTCCTCTTCGAAACCCGACGGCCCAAGTCCCAGGATGCCGCCCCCAACCCGGGCGCCCCGGCGACGCCATGAGCCGCGCGGAACGACTCCTCTCGCGACCCGCTCCGGTGGACGGGCTCAGCACCCTGGGCGACCAACTGTCCGCGCTGCTGGGAGACGCCGACGAGGGCGTGTTCGTGTTCCGCTGGCAGGTCGATGGTCGCGTGCTGCTGGGACTACGCGCGCGTCGCATCGGCGAGCGCGAGATGGAGTACGCCTGGCTGGATGACGACGACGCGACCGTGATTCGCCGCCACCCGATGCCGCTGGTGGTGATGGAGGCCCTCATCAAGCGCCAGCTCAACGAGCCGGGCGGCGAGGAGATACTCGTCTATCGCGACGGCGACGAGCGGCCCGTCCTCACGCTGTACAGCATGATCGCCGTTGGAGACGCCCTGCGATGCGTGTGGGAGACACCCGAGCCATGAGCCGGAGCGAAGACGCGCCGGCAGTGACGATGGTCGTCGCGATGAGCGCCGACGGGAAGATCACCACGCGTGACGACGCGGGGCCGCGATTCACCGGCCCGTCCGACAAGGCGCTGCTCCGCCGACTCCGGGGAGAAAGCGACGCAGTGGTGGTCGGCGCCGCCACCATCATCAACGACGATCCCGCCTACCCCTTGCCCGCGGAAACGCGCCGTCGAAGGCTCGACGCCGGCCGGTGGGAGACGCCGATACGCGCGGTGGTAAGCGGTCGCGCAACCGTGCCGCCAACCGCGCGCATGTTCCACGGTCACGAGTCGCCCGCGCTGACGTTCGTCGGGCGAGACGCCGACCCCGCGCGCGTGCGCGCCCTCGCCGAGGTGTCGGAGCTGCATCGGGGAGACCATGCGACGCGCGTCTCGCCCGCGCAGATCGTGGACACCCTCGCCACGACGCACGGCGCTCGGAAGATACTGCTGGAGGGCGGGGGCGAACTGAATTCCGCCTTTCTCGACGCGGGTTTGATCCACGAGGCGTACGTCACGATTTCGCCGTGGCTCATAGGCGGCCGCGGCGTTGCATCGCCGATCGGCGGCGACGGGTTGAACTTCTCTGACATCGTGCCGTTGGAACTCCGAGCCCTGCGTGTAGAAGAGGGCGAGACGTACCTGCACTACCGCGTCTCGCTCCGCTAGCCGTGCGGAATCGCGCGTGCTAGCATCATACACAACGGTTTCCCGAACGGCGCGAAACCGCAGCTACAAATGCAGGAACCAAGTGCGGGAGATGAGGCGAAATGGCCGGTAGTGGGCACAGCGTAGCGATCATCGGGGCGACGGGAGCGGTCGGCGGGGTAATGCGGTCCATCCTCGAGGAGAGGGACTTCCCCGTAGCGTCGCTGAAACTTCTTGCGTCCTCGCGCTCCGCCGGCAAAGAGCTCACATTCCGTGGCAAGCCCGTCAAAGTCGAGGAACTCACCGAGGACTCCTTCGGTGG
Source organism: Candidatus Poribacteria bacterium (assembly GCA_002687025.1). Lineage (GTDB taxonomy): Bacteria > Poribacteria > WGA-4E. The sequence continues at coordinate 814 of NYZG01000409.1, read as the reverse complement.
CGTCGACTACGTGCTGTCTTCCGCCGGCGGCGGCCTCAGCGAGCATTTCTTGCCGATCGCGGTCAAGGCCGGGGCGGTCTGCATCGACAACACGTCGGCGTTCCGCATGGACGAGGACGTGCCGCTCGTGGTTCCCGAGGTGAACCCGCACGCGGCGTTGGGGCACAAGGGCATCATCGCGAACCCGAACTGCTCGACGATCCAGATGGTCGTGGCGCTGAAGCCGATCCACGACGTGGCGCGGATCAAGCGCGTCGTCGTCTCGACGTATCAAGGCATCGCGGGCGCGGGCGTGACGGCGATGGAGGAAGCCAACAAGCAGATTCGCGCCGTCCTCGACGGCGAGGAGCCGCACGACAGCGAGAAGTTCGTGCACCCCATCGCGTTCAACTGTCTGCCGCAAATCTCTCACGGCGTCGGCTCCGACCCGTTCGACGAGGACGGCTACAGCGACGAAGAGGCGAAGATGATCGCCGAGACCGTGAAGATCATGGAGGACGACAGCGTGCGCGTCACGGCGACGACCGTGCGCGTGCCTGTGCTCGTGGGGCACTCCGAGTCGATCAATATCGAGACGGAGATCAAGATCACCCCGCAGCAGGCGCGGGAGATCCTCGCGAAGGCTCCCGGCGTCACGGTGATCGACAATCCGTCCAAGTCGGAGTATCCGCTGGCCATTCACGCGGCCGGGAAAGATGACACGTTCGTGGGTCGGATTCGGGAAGACCGATCGACGGACAACGCGTTGAATATGTGGGTCGTCGCGGACAATCTCCGCAAGGGAGCGGCGCTCAACGCCATCCAAATCGCGGAG
>NYZG01000408.1 GCA_002687025.1 Candidatus Poribacteria bacterium | reverse complement strand
TGCGGAACGCCAGCGCCAACGACGGGACGTACCGCTCCTGTTCGAGCATCACAATCGTCTGACGCGTGCATTCGACGCGACTCGCCAACTCTCGCTGCGTCATCTCGCCCGCATCGAACCGCAGCCTGCGTATGTTGTTGCGCACCTTCGGCTTAGCCATCGCGCTCCGCCCTCCGGTACGCCAGCAGAACGCCCGCGGCCAGGGCGACGGCGTGGACAATGAAGCACGACCACAGGATCAGGTACGGGTAGACGACAGGGATCGCGCCTGTGTCCCAGTACGCCTCGGTGAGCGCGACGGCCCACACGACCAGGCACGCCAGCACCGCCCACGCTTGGAATGCGCCGGCGCGATGAAGGACCGCGTGGTCCCGTTCGTCGAGCAGCACCTCGCCGTGCTCCGACCGCAGGCGCCAGACGATGAGCCCGTACAGCCCGAGCCCACCGACGAAGATACCGACCACGAGCAGACGCGTGCCGGGTTCGGCCGCGAATCCATCTATCCCGCGAGCGACGAGTACCGCCGCGGTAAGCAGCGCCACGACGAGGCCCAGCCCCAGGCCCACCCAGGCGCGTATCTGGAGCGGCGTCGCGGGGATTGTCTCGGCGTCCGTGGGTCGCTTGAACAGCGACCGCGCAGAATACGCCGCCAGCGCGACGACCACCACGCCTCCACACACGGCCACGACTTTGTAGAGGAGCCCCATCCGGCGTCTCCGGGCGAACACACATATCGAGCGGAGTAAGATTTATACGACAAGGAGTAGCGTCAGTCTTACACCGTGTCAAGTAAATCTTACTCTCGCGGTCGGCGTCTCCCGTGGTATATTCCGTGTTGGGAGGCGGGCAGACACGTTCGCGGACGCCATGTGTGGGGAGAGAGCCATGAGCACCCGTAGGGATTTGAGGCGACAGGTAGCGTTGTGGGTCTTCGCGACTCTAGCGCTCGCCCGCGCCATCCCCTCGGCCGTCGCCGTCGATCTCACCGAATTGGATCGCACGAACCTGCGGTTCGCGTGGCAGCCGGAGGGGCGTGCCCATCCGCTGGGTTACACGCCGCATCAATGCCGCGAGATCTACGCGATGGATGCGGACGGCTCGAACATCACGCGGCTGACGCACAACGATGCCACGGACACCACCCCAACCTGGCTGCCGGACGGCCGGATCGCCTTCCAACGGCATTCGGGCCCCAGCCGCGCCAGCGGCAAGGCCGCTATCTACAGCGTCGACGCCGACGGCTCCGACGAGCGATGGCTGATGTCGATGGATGAATGGCAGACGCCGTCGTGGTCGCCCGACGGGCAGCACATCGTGTTCGCGTCGGGTTCGGCGGGCCGCAACCCCCTGTACATCGCTGATGCCGACGGAGGCTCCGTCGAAAGGGTTACGGACGGTGTATCGAACTACCGGCACGCGGTCTGGATGCCTGACGGCGCACGGATCGCGTACTACTCCGACCACGGCCCTGGCTACGGTCTCTACACGATGGACCCGGACGGCAGCGACGTGCGGCGGCTGAGTGACCACGCCGTGGGCGACGCTGCGGTGGCCTGGTCGCCCGACGGCCGGGAAGTCGCCATCGCGTCGACCTTAGAGGGAGCCCGCGCGCTCTACGTGGTCGATCCCTACTCTGGGTCGTTCAGACGGCTGACGTACAATGACGTCTCCGATCCGTACCCGGCGTGGTCCCCCTCCGGTGACCGGATCGCCTACGCCGACAGCCCGGGGCAGGGAATGGACATCTACGTCATCCGCCGGGACGGGTCGGCGCAAACGCGGCTGACATACGACGACGCGGACGACGAGCGCCCGGCCTGGTCGCCGGATGGGTCGCGGATCGCGTTCGATTCCAACAGGGATGGCGACGGCACGTTCGAGGTGGGCAGTGTCCGCCTGAGCGGCATCTCCTCGCGCGTTCCAGTCTCGTCACCTGTTGATCCGGCCGCCCCCCGACCCACACTCCGTGTCCTCGCCGTTGGCGTCTCCCGGGCCGACGGGAACATCTGGGATCGACGGTACGGCGCGGACGATGCCCGCGACTTCGCCGCCGCATGCCGAGGGCAGGCGGGGGAACTCTATGGCGATGTCCAGACGCGCGCGCTCGTGGACGCAGCGGCCGACGGCGGCGCTATACGCGAGGGGTTGGCCTGGCTACGCGACACGTCGGAGCCGGGAGACGTGGCGTTCGTCTTCCTCTCGCTCCATCAGGTCGAGGACGAGGTGGGCGACGGCTACCTGTGCACGTACGACGCGGACCCGGCCTCCCCCATCGACGGCGTGCCGCGGACCGATGTCACCCGCATCCTCGGGTTGGTGACGTCCCGTTTGGTCGTGTTTGCCGATATGCAGGCGTCCGCCGCGTGGCGAGGCGGCGCGATGAAACAAGGCGCGGCCGCCTATTCCGCGTACTACGAGTTGCCAGGTCTGGCGACCGCGAAGGCAGCGATCCGCGCGCGAGATGTCGGGCGGCTTCCGTCCGCGCACGCGTGGCCGGACTCGCGCGCTCGGTGCGTCTGGCCGGCCACGATCGGGCGGGGGCCGACCGTCGAAAGCGAGGCATGGAGGAACGGGGCCTTCACGGAGGCCCTCCTCGCAAGCATGTCCGACCCGGCGACCGATGTGGACGGCGACGGGATACTCACGGAGTTGGAGCTGGCGGTGTTCGTATCGCATCGCGTCACAGAGCTGACAGCGGGCGCACAACGCTTCTGCCCCTCTCGGCGAGGGGCGCGAGACCTGCCGTTGTTCGCGGCGGCCGATGACGGGCGCTAACGGGGGAGGAGACCAACCTGTGCGGCCAGTCGGCGGGCCTCGCAAGCAGAACAGACCAGCCGCCATCGCGGCGGTCATCTGCGTGGTGTGCTGGATGGCTCCCGGTGCGATGCAAGGCGCACGCGCGGACATCGGCCCCGTCGAGCGACTCATCGGCAGCGACGACGCCTTTGATTCGCTGGCTTGGTCGCCCGACGGATCGCGGATCGCCTACTTCCGGTGGCCTGCTGTCGCCTCTGGCCGCGCGTTGTGGGTAGCCAACGCAGACGGGAGCAAGCGGACAATGGTTGTGCCACCGTCGAAGCTGCACGGGCCACCCGCCTGGTCGCCGGATGTGTCGCGCCTCCTGTTCTCGTGGTACGACGGCACATTCCGCGCCGTAACCATGAACGGCGACGGTACCGACCCGACTGTCCTTCCACCGTTGAGCGGCGGCAGTCGGTCGTGCGATTGGTCGTCCGATGGGTCGCGCCTGCTCTACAGCGGCGACGACGAGCCTGGCGGGCTGTACACAGTGAACGTCGATGGCTCGGATTCCGTCCGTCTGACGGATGGCGGGGAGTTCCTCGGCAGTTGGTCGCCGGGCGGTCGCACGGTAGCCTGCGTCGTCGTCCCGGCCGGGGAGGAGGTACCTCGGATTCGACTCGTTTTCCTGGACGGTTCAGCGCCTATCGACCTCAGTGCCGGCATGATCTCCGACCACAGCCCAAGGTGGTCACCCGACGGCAGCAGAATCGCCTTTCTGTCCTTCCGAGAAGGCGACGCCAGCATATACGCGATGCGGCCGGATGGCACGGATGTCGTCCGAATCACTGACCACGCCGCGGCCGACACGGCGCCGGCTTGGTCACCGGATGGCAGGAAGATCGCGTTCGTGTCCGAGCGCGAAGGACGCAAGGCCATCTACGTCGTGGACGTGTCCGAAGCCTTCCCCGACGTGGTCGCCAGCGCGCCGCGACGCGCGAGGGATGTCACGGTGTCAGGTCCGCGGCCGAACCTCCATGTGCTCTCCGTGGGCATCTCGCGGTACGCGCAAGGCCCGTCCGACGCGCCGTACGCGAACGCGGGCGCCCGCGACTTCGCCGAAGCGTGTAGGCGTCAGAGCGGCGGCTACTACCGCGCCGTCACAGTGCGCGTGTTGGTGGACGAAGACGCAACGGCGAGGGCCATCCGCCGGGGGCTGCACTGGCTGAGGACATCCGTGGGCGAAGACGATGTCGCCATGTGCTTCCTGTCGGGCCGAGGCGTGCGCGACGAGGCCGGCGACCCCCACCTGCGCGCGTTCGACACCGATCCCGCGCGCATCGCAGGGACGGCCGTTCCGGCGTCGGACATCGATCGCCTACTCGGCGGCATCGCGTCACGGGCAGTCGTCTTCGCGGACATCGGAGAGCCCGGGCTCCTCGCGCGGCGCGGGCTCACCGATGCCGAGGTCGAACGCTATCCTGACTACCACGAACTGCCGGTCGACACGCCCTTCGTCCTATGGGCCGCGGGCGGCGAAGACGGGCAGCGGTCTGCGGACGACGCCTGGCGCAACGGATCGTTCGCGGAGGCGCTGCTCGCGGGGATGGCGGGCGCGGGCGACGCGAATGGCAATGGTCTCATCAACGCAAACGAACTGTCCGCGTACGTCGCGCAGGAACTGGCAGAGCTCACCGGTGGCACGCAGACATTCGCGGAGTTCGGTCGTGGCTGGGCCGACATCCGGCTGTTCGGGGTGGGCGCACGCAACCCGGTAGATTCGCGCTGAGCGGTACGGCCCGTGCACGCGGCGGCCGCTCAGGCCGTGACGCGGAGCGCTGTCGAACGTCGACTTGCGTCGTCGCGCGACCACCGGCCCACAGGGCCGGACACGGCCTCGGCGGCCCTTATCCTATTGGCTCCCATCCCCGTCTGATCGCGGGCGCCCCGCGACGGTCTCAGACAGGATGGTCCCCCACCCATTGTAAGGCCGTACTTGGCCGTCGTGCGGATATTCCCGACGCGCTGTGGTAGCGCGATGCGCCGACGGGTTGCTACACTCGTCCCGCGCCAACCCAACGCGAGGAAGCAACGCGATGTCAGAACCCAGGATCACGAAGATCGAGCAGGTCTCCTTCGGCTACGAGATTCACGACATGGGGACCGACTACAACGGCTTCAACCAGGTGTACGAGAAGGGCGCGGTGCGGAAATCCGGCGGCTCCATCCTGCGCATCCATACGGACATCGGCGTCACCGGCGAGACGCCGGGCGGAATCCAGCCGACCGTTGCGCGGTACCTCCTGGGTCGCAATCCCTTCGAGCGCGAGAAGATCTACAACGACCTCAAGCGCGGCCTGCGGCACACCGACCGAACCGGCATCAATTCGCCGGACGTGGCGCTATGGGACTTCGCGGGAAAGGCGCTCGACGCGCCCATCTACCGGTTACTCGGCGGCTACAAGAAGAGCATTCCCGCGTACGCGAGCACGTACCATGGCGACGACAACGGCGGCCTCTCGACGCCGGAAGCCTTCGCCGACTTCGCGGCGCAATGTGTATCTCTCGGCTACCCAGCGTTCAAGATCCACGGATGGGGGAACGGCCCGATGCGCCGCGAGATCGACACGGTGCTGGAGACCCGGAAGCGCGTCGGCGACGAGATCGACCTGATGATCGACCCCGCCTGCGAATACGAGACGTGGGCGGACGCGCTACGCATCGGCCGCGCGTGCGATGAGGCCAACTTCTTCTGGCTCGAAGACCCGTACAAAGACGGTGGCGTGTCCATATTCGCCCACCGGAAGCTTCGCGAGCTCATCAGAACGCCGCTGCTTCAGACCGAGCACATCTTCGGGCTGGAGCAGCACGTCGACTTCATCGTCAACGGCGGCACGGACTTCGTGCGCGTGGGCACGTACGAGGACGGCGGCATCACCGGAGCCATGAAGGTCGCCCACGCTGCCGAGGGATTCGGGCTCGACGTCGAGTTCCACGGCGGCGGCCTCGCGCACCGGCACTGCATCGCCGCAGTGCGGAATACGAACTACTACGAGTTGGGCCTCCTCCACCCCGACGTGCCGACCACGAAGCCGCCCATCTACCCGCCCGAGTTCACCGATGAACTCACCGGCGTCGACTCGACCGGTCACGTGATCGTGCCGCAGGGCCCCGGTCTGGGTGTCGAGCTCGATTGGGAATACATCAACGCGAACCACACCGGCACCGCGGTGTACGAATAGCGCCGGCCCGCTTGTCGCGCCACGGCGCCCTGCGCGCCAGGCCGTCCATCCTCGTGGCGAAGCGCCGAGGGGAGTGCGCATCCTGAGCGTAACCTCCTACGGCCCGGCGCAGTAGCTATAGCTGCGAGCTATGTCGTTTCACCCGGGCCGCGGACACATGTATCTCGACCCTGACATGAGCGGGTACGAGCGCCTCAAACTGCGCACGCACCAGGTAGTCGACAAGGCTGACGACGACGACCGCCTCAGCCACATCGTCGACATCGTCCTGGCGTTCCTTATCGTGGGGAACGTGTGCGGACTCACACTCGAGACGGTCAAGGCGTTCAACGACGTATACGGCGCGTACCTGCAGGCGTTCGAGGCGTTCTCGCTCCTGATATTCACCGTTGAATACATCCTGCGCGTGTGGTCGTGCACCTGCGAACCGAAATACGCGCACCCGATCAGGGGTCGGCTGCGGTACGCGTTCGGCCCGATGATGCTGCTCGATCTTCTCGTAATCCTGCCGTTCTACTTCCGATTCATGCCTTTTCAGGAGCTGCGATACGGTCGGTCGTTGCGTCTTCTGCGACTGGTGCGCATCATCCGAATAGGGCGCTACTCGTCGTCGTTGCGGACCTTCGCGGCGGTGTTCGTCGCGCGGAAAGAAGAGCTGTCGATCGCGGTGTTCGCGGAGCTCATACTGCTCGTCGTGTCCGGGGCGAGTCTCTATTTCGTCGAACACAACGCGCAGCCGGACGTGTTTACGAGCATCCCGATGTCGATGTCGATGTGGTGGGGGATGTCCACGCTAACCACGGTTGGTTACGGCGACATGGTGCCTATCACAGTATGGGGGCAATTCCTGGCGATGATCGTCTCGCTGCTTGGAATCGCGATGTTCGCGCTGCCGGTCGGAATCCTCGGCGCCGGGTTCGTCGAGGAGGTCAGCCACGGGTCTGATTACGAAGAGCCGGCCTGTCCCTGCTGTGGCGAACCCCTACCCGACGAGTTCTTCGACGTCCCATCCCCAGCCCGCAGACGCTAGCCGGAGCGCCGCCACTCCGCAGCCCGTGATGTCGTTCTCGCGGGCCGGCGGCCCATCCTGCGACACCGGCCCGCGCAACCGCCGCGGAACGCTACACTTTGCCCCTTATCCGACGCACACGGACACGGCGAATAGCTCACAGTCGGTCCGCGGCCGACTGGCACGCGCTGTGCAGCGCCTGGCCGGATGGATGAACCCAGACCACATCGCGACGTTTAGGCTTGGGAGTCGTTGGCGGCCGGGTTATGGTCTACAATGGACGGGTGGCATAGGCTGGCCGCGAGACCCGGCGGTTTGTGCGACCGGCCGCTGTACGGTATACGAATGGCCTGGAGCAGTGGTTCACCCGCGTGGTACGCATTGAGTCGAGAGACATGGCGCAACCGGTAGGACCCCGCACGGACGAGGAAGAGACGGCGACGCCGGACCGCTCTGCGCCTCCAATGACCGCGACCGCAGCCGAAGCCGACACGGTCGAGGAGACGCGGACGCGCGAGGTCGTAGGCGTCTTGGGCCACGAACTCCTCACGCCCCTCACAGCCATTCAGGGCGTGTTGGACCTTGTGCTGGCCGGCATCGCCGGCGACGTTCCCCCTGCCCTGCGGGAGTTGCTCGAGACGATGCACGGCAACGGCCGCCGACTCGCGAGGACGATCGCGAACATCCTCGACATTGAGCGCATTGAGGCCGGCTCGGGGGCTCTGCACAGCGCCGCGCTCGTGGTCGAACACGTGATGCAGGGCGCCATCCGGGCGTGTGAGGATGACGCGCGTCTGGTAGGCGTGCAGTTGCGGTCGTCGGTATTGGCGCCGCGCGCGCGCGTCTGGGGCGACGAGCCGCGGCTGCGCGACGCCCTCACGCACGTCATCGGAAACGCCGTGAAGTTCTCCCCGCCTGGGGGAACGGTCGCCGTGTGCCTCGTCGAACGAGGCGGTGCCGTCCGCGTGATCGTCGAAGATCAGGGGCCCGGGATTCCCGAAGCTGCCCGGGAGACCATCTTCCGCAAGTTCACCCAACTCGACACGTCCGACGCGCGAGAAACAAGCGGCCTCGGACTCGGCCTGGCCATCGCGAAGGCAATCGTCGAGAAGCACAACGGCGTAGTCGACTTTGAGTGCGGCTCGCAGGGCGGCACGACCTTCGTGATTGACCTACCAGCGACCGACCGACCGGCATACTAGCTCCACGAGCCACGCCGACCTGCCTTGCCGCGAAGCCTGACATGGCCGATATTGCCACCCAGGACGAGACCCCGGCGCCCGCGATGCGCCGACGCGGTATGATGGCGACGACATCTAGGTGAACCATGCCTTCGCACTCCCACGGCGGCGAGTTGACGCCCGCGCTTGATGCGGCGCAGACAGGCCGCGACGTGTTCGACTGCGTGCCGGTCGCCCTCGCCATGGTCAACCTCGACGGCTCAATGCTCCGCGTCAACCGCGCGTTCATCGACGAGATCGACCGGCTCGACATCGGGGCCCTGCGCCACGGGGACGTCGACGGAACGCCCAGCGGCGACATGTCCCGATTCTTCCCATCGTGGGCGCAACTGCTGAACGGCGAGAGCGACGAGCTGACCGAACGAAGGCGGTTCACCGCCCCCGATGGGTCGGCGACGTGGCTGCGACTCCGCGCGCGTCTCCTCGACGGCGCCGCGCTGATAGTCATCGAACGCGAGACGGACGCACCCGATAGCGGACGCTCCCCCATGCATGGGACGACCGCGACAGACGACGACGAGGCCATGGCGCCCGGCGCCCTCGCTGCGCTCAGGGAACTCGACTCGGTGACTCGCGCGTCAACGAACCCAGACGATGTCATCGATGCGCTT
>NYZG01000407.1 GCA_002687025.1 Candidatus Poribacteria bacterium | reverse complement strand
TAATTTTTCTCACTTTAAGACATATTCCCCCGTTTTTAAAAACAGTTACAATTTTGCTGTTTTCACCAACACCCATTGACAACTACCCCTTGGTCAGGTAGTGCTTCGCTCTATAGCCCGCACATCAACACCAGTTCTTTCAGCAGGCTCGGGATTTCGGGGTCCAGCGAGAACAGCAGCCCGAGGTTCGTCATGGGGCCGATGGCAAGCAATGTGATCTCGTTCGGCCGCGCGCGGATCGTGCGCTGCAAGAACGACACCGCGGAGTATGGGTCGAAGTCCGTGCGATGGGCGCGGTCGCGGATCGCGTCGTATTGCGGGACGTTGGGCTGACCGGGGCCGTTCATGAGCGGGCCGGGGGAGCCACGGTGGACGGGGATGTCGGGCCGGTCGGCGGCCTCGCAGATCAGCGCGGCCAGCGACGCGCGCTGTCCCGTGTCGCCCGTGGCGGTGGTGACGCCGAGAAGGTCGCAGCGCGACTGCCGGAGGAGATAGGCAAGGCACACCGCGTCGTCGATGTCGGAGCCGATGTCGGTGTCCAGGATTACCGGAATCTTGTCGCTCACGGGGCTTCTCCTATACGATGCCGAGACCACGCCACACCACGTTCCTAGCACCGAACGGGACGCCATGCAACTTCGTGTCAGACTGCTCACGCCCGCGGCAAAGGCCCCAGCGCGTGGCAGCGCGCACGCCGCGGGTTTCGACCTTGCCTCCGTCTCGGATCATACGGTCACGCTGCAACCGGGAGAGACGGCCCTCGTGTCTACGGGGATCGCCGTCGAGATCCCCACGGGACACTTCGGTCTGGTGAAGGACCGGAGCTCCCTGGCACTCAGGGGGCTGCGGACGAGCGCGGGAGTCATCGACTCGGACTATCGCGGCGAAGTGAAGGTGGTGCTCACCAACGCGTCGGGTGAGGCGCGCGAAATCGAGCCGGGCACGCGCATCGCGCAGATGATCCTACTGCCGCACGCCTCGCCGGAGGTCGTCGAGGTCGAGGCGCTGGGCGGTACGGAACGCGGGTCCGGCGGATTCGGCTCGACGGGACGGACCTGACCGGCGTGGGAGGCCACCAGGCACGCCACGCGAGCTTGGGCGTGCGCCATCCCCGATATCGCAAGCACACTGAGGTAACATGGTGGGAGGCGCCGCGATAAAAGGCGGCCAGCCGCTTCTTACCGACCGATGGCGCAGGGACGTCCTAATGTCGGACCAGATCGATGGCGCGGAGATTGCGGCCGCTCAGGCGCGGCTGTTGGAGCTCGCTACCCGCTCGTCCGACGCGACGTGGGCCCACCTGTTCGACAGCATCGAGACGGTACTGGCTCCGCTTCTCGGCTACGAAGCGCTGGCGCCCGTGGTGATCCCGCCGGAGCCCGACGCGGCAGCGGCGCAGCGGCGCCGTCGGCTGTTCACACGCCCATCGCCGGCCGAGGCGTTCGAGGAATCTCGGCACGTCATGAGCCTGCGCGCGCCCTTCCGCGACATCGCCGCGGGGGCGGAACCGACGCTGATCGCGGACTACCGGGCCCTCGGCGAGGCGGCGGAGCATCCCCTGGCGCGCGCGTTGACATATCGCGATGCGCGCTCGCTGCTCGCAATACCGGTGGGGTTCGGGGAGGCGCACGACCCATCGCGGGATGTCGCGTGCCTACTGGTGTTCTACCACCGGTCGCCGCACGTTGGAGGCTCTGGACAAGTCGCTGCGGGACGGCAGCTTGCCCCGCTCCTTCTCGCGCTTCTCAGGAACGTAGCACTCTATCAACAGCGTCGGCACCGCTCGTCCCATGCGCGGATCATCCAGGAAGTGAGCGCCGAGGTACTGTCGCAGGCTCCGTCGGTGGAGCAACTGTACAGACGGGTGGTGGCGCGCATCCACGATCGGTTCGAGTTCTACGCGGTGGCGATATTCGAGGCGCAATGGGGCGCGGAGGAGTTGCAGTTGGTGGCTCACTCCGGGGCGTACGCTCCCTATGAGTCGCTGGCGTATCGTCAGAGCGTGCACGTGGGAATCCTCGGTCATGTGGCGTTCACCGGGACTCCATACCTCACGAACGACGGTCTCAGCGATCGCTTCTATCACAACGCGTTTCCCGACGCCGCGCGGGTGCAGAGCGTGCTGGCCGTCCCGGTGAAGTTGGACGACGGCTTCGTCGCGGCGGTGTTGGAGATCCAGAGCCTGAGCCCCGGCGCCTTCGACCGCTACGCGGTAGAGTCGTTGGAGGTCCTGTGTGGGCTGATCGGCCGGATGGTTCAGTCGACCGAGAGGTATGAACAGACGCACTTGCTCCACCAGCTCGGACAGGAGCTGCAGAATACGCTGGACCTGGACTCGCTGCTTCACGCGGTATTGACGTGCGTAACGGCAGGTCCCGGGTTTGGGTACAACAGCGGCGCGGTGTTCCTCGTGGAAGAGGAGGGCATGGCGCTACGCCAGTATCTGCGAATCGGACCGACCTCCGGCGAGGAGGCGGACGAGATTTGGTCAAGCATCCCCCATGAGACCCTCGAGGAGCATCTGAGCGAGATACGCGGGCGTCGCGAGGCGAGCGGCGGCCCGGGAAACGCACTCCACGTGACCGACTGCTATGTACGCGTTCCGGCCACATCCGCGGCGCTCGCCGAGGCGTCGGAGTGGGACGGCCCGTTCATGATCCGTGGCGAGGACGCGGTGGAGCAACCCCTGCTCGCGGCGTTCCAACAGTTGTCCGAAGCGGCCGAATGCGTCGTCATCCCGCTGGTCGCGCGTCAGCAGCTCGTTGGGGTGATACTGGCGGACAACATGATCACCGGCCAGCCCATATCCCCGCGTCAGTTTCAGTCGTTGGGCGCCTTCGCGAGCCAGGCCGCGTTAGCCGTGTCGAACGCGACCGCGTACCGTAAGCTGGAAGCCGCTTTCGCCGATCTCACCGAGGCCCAGGCGAAGTTGTTGGCTACTGAGAAGCTGGCTATCATGGGACAGATGGCCGCGCACGTCGCGCACGAGATACGGAACCCGCTCGTGAACATCGGTGGCTTCGCCCGGCGGATACTCAAGACGAGCGACGATGCCGAGGCGACTCGACGGGCGGAGATCATCGTCCGTGAGGCGTCGCGGCTGGAGTTGATCCTGAAGGACGTGATGGACTTCGCGTCGCCCCTGTCGTTCGACTTCAAGCCTGAGCGGCTGCCCGCCATGGTGCACGAGATGGTGGAGGTGCTCGGGGAGTCGGCGCAGGACGCTGGCGTGGAGATCGTCACCGAGGCCCGGCCGGACCTGCCGCTCATCAACGCGGACGCGGAGCGGATCAAGCAGGTCGTCCTCAACCTCGCGAAGAACGCGGTGGAGGCGATGCCGGATGGTGGGCGGCTGACCCTTCGGCTGTGGAGCGACGCGGAGCACGTCGGGCTGGACATCGAGGACACGGGCGCGGGCATTGCGGACGACGACCTGGCGCATCTGTTCGAGCCGTTTTTCACAACGAAGCAGCACGGCAGCGGGCTAGGTCTTGCGGTGACGAAGCGCATCATTGAGCAGCACGGCGGAACGATCATGGCGCACAGCGAACTTCATCGGGGCACGACGTTCAGAATCCGGCTTCCACAACACTTCACGGGCGAGGGGATGTCATGACGGCCGTGGACGGTGAACGCCAGCGGGTGCTTGTCGTCGAGGACGACGAGAGCATGGCGGCGTTGGTCGAAGAGGAACTTGGCGACGAAGGGTACGACGTGCAGGTGGTGTTCAACGGCTCCGACGCGTTGGCCGCCATCTCCGAGCGCGCGCCGGATGTCGTAATCCTCGACATCAACATGCCGGGCAAAGACGGCATCGAGACGCTCAATGACATCGTGGGGGAGCGCGGCTCCCTGCCGGTCATCCTGCACACGGCGTATTCGGCGTACAAGGACAACTACATGACGTGGGCGGCGGCGGAATACGTCGTCAAGTCCGCGGCGGGCGGCTTCCGCGAGCTGAAGGACGCCGTCGCCAGGGCCGTGTCCGCTGCCGAGTAGCCGGCACGACGGCCCTCCGGGAGACCTCGCGAATGACCTCTCTTCTCGACAGCGTACTGGTGATGGTCCTGGCGGGCGGTCAGGGCGCGCGTCTCGCGCCGCTAACCAAGGACCGTGCGAAGCCGGCCACGCCCTTCGCCGGCTCCCACCGGATCATCGACTTCGCGCTCTCGAACTGCCTTAACTCCGGGCTAACCCGGATCGTGTTGCTGACGCAGTATCGGTCCATATCGCTGCACCGGCACATTCAGACCGGGTGGACGGAATACTTCGTCCCGGGTCTGGGTCAATTCATCGATCTCGTGCCGCCTCAGCAGCGCACGCATTCCATGTGGTACCTCGGCACGGCGGACGCGATCTATCAGAACATCTACCTGCTCGAGCGCGAGCGGCCACGACACGTGCTGATACTCGGCGGCGACCACGTCTACAAGATGGACTACGCCGCAATGCTCCGTCGGCACATCGACGCGGGCGCGGTGATGACAGTGGGATGTATTGAAGTGCCGCGTATGGAAGCGACGCGGTTCGGAGTGATGGGCGTCGACGATAGGATGCGCATCCAGACGTTCCGCGAGAAGCCCGACGATCCGGCCCCCGTGCCGGGGAAACCCGACCGCGCCCTGGCGTCGATGGGGTTCTACGTGTTCGATACGGACGCGCTGGTGAAGGCGCTCATCGCCGACGCGCGAGCGGACACGGCCCGTGACTTCGGCAAGAACATCATCCCCGACCTCGTCGATGCGGGGGCGCCCGTCTACGCGTTTCCGTTCCACGAGCCGGACGCCCCCGACCGCAGCTACTGGCGCGACATAGGCACGCTGGACAGCTTTTACGACGCGAACATGGACCTCGTCCGCGAGACGCCGCCGTTCGACATGTACGGCGACGATTGGCCCATCCGAACATCGTACCAGCCGCTGCCGCCCGCGAAGGTCGTAAACGCCGACGGCCATTCGGCAGAGGTCCAGAACGCGCTGCTATCGCCGGGCGTTCAGATCCACGGCGGGGCGGTGCGGAACTCGGTGCTGTCGCCCAACGTCGTGGTGGAGCCAGGCGCGGTGATCGAGGACTCGCTGCTGTTCGACGACGTGCGCGTCGAGAGCGGGGCGCGCGTGTCGCGGGCGATCGTGGACAAGCTCGTGCGTATCCCACCAGGCGAGGCCATCGGGTCGGCGTTCCCGGACGGCGCGCGCCGGTTCAGCACGACAGAAAGCGGAATTGTAGTGCTGCCCAAAGCCATGGTGCTTTCTTGAAGGGCCGCGAGCCATCGCCTCCTCTCGGCGACGACGCCGTGTTCGGCGTATCCGGCTTCCGCAGCCGTGTCGCCGAGTCGTTCACGCCTCAGGTTGTCCTCAGACTGGCGCAGGCGTTCGCCACGGTTGTCAGGGAGCGCGGCGGGACGAGCGTCGTCGTCGGCCGAGATACGCGTCCGTCGGGCGCCAGCGCGTTTCACGCCGCGACGGCGGGACTGACCGCCTCAGGACTGAACGCGCTAGATGTCGGCATCGCGCCGACACCGACGGTGCTGCACGCGGCGGCGGCGTACGAGGCCGACGGCTGCATGACCATCACCGCGAGCCACAATCCCGCCGAATGGAACGGCGTTGAATTCGCGGCGGAGAACGGCCGGCTCCTGGCCGCGGAGGAGCGAGAGGAGCTCGCGCGGGCGTTTGAGCGGGGAGCGTGCGCTCTCGCCCCGTGGGACGCTCAGGGATGCGTCTCCGTTCGCGACGACGCGATCGACCGGCACATCGAGCGAATCCTCGCCCTACCGGAAGTGGACGCGGAAGCTGTCGGCGAGCGGCGGCCGCGCGTCGTGATCGACGCGTGCAACGGCGCGGGATCGGTCATCAGCCCCGCCCTGCTGCGACGCCTCGGCTGCGACGTGGTTGAGTTGTTCTGTACACCCGACGGCCGGTTCCCGCGTTCCACCGAACCAACAGGCGAAGGCCTGGACGCGCTGCGCAAAGCCGTTCGCAGCGAGGACGCCGACATCGGCTTTGCCCACGACGTGGACGCGGACCGCACCGTGATCGTGGACGAGCGCGGCGAGTTCGTGCCCGAGGAATACACGTTCGCGCTCGTCGCGGACGCGATCCTGCGGGACGACCGGCGCCCCGTGGTGACCACCGTTGTCACGGGCGGCCTGGTGGATGAAGTGGCTGCCGCACACGGGGTGGATGTCTTCAGGACACCTGTGGGCGTCGGGCACGTCGTGGATAGGATGTGTGAGGTGGACGCGGCCGTCGGTGGCGAGAGCACGGGCGGCGTAGTGATCCCCGGCACGCATATGACCGCGGACGGTATCGCGGCGTTGGCGGTGATCGTCACCGCGATGGCGAGGGGCCGCATGAGTGTGTCGGCCTGGGCCGCGGGGTTCCGGCGCTACCACCTCGTGAAGGCGAAGGCGCCGATGGACAGCTCAATTGACGTGGAAGACGCTCTCGGCGCTGTCGTGGATATGTATCCCGACGCGCCAATGAACCGTATGGATGGATTGAAGTTAGAGTTCGGCGATGCGTGGCTGGCCGTGCGTCCGTCAGGGACGGAACCGGTGCTGCGAGTGTTCGCGGAATCGCCGGACCTCGACCTGGCAAGGGGCCTCGTGGCTCGGGCGCTCGAGCGCGTGCGCGAGGTCACCGGGTGAAACGCGGCGCCGTGGCAGTTGAGCGGCGCAGGCGGTTGCTCTATGCTTGGTCGCCGTTGTGTGTCGTGGTGAAAGGCTTTGACGAATGACGCCACTGAAAGTGGTATGTATCGGCGGCGGAACCGGGCTGTCGACGCTGCTGCGCGGGATCAAGCAGTACGTAGCGTCGAACGGCGGGGGATGCCGCACGTTCGACATGGACCGGCTGACGGCCATCGTCTCGGTGTCCGACGACGGTGGCAGCTCCGGCCGGCTCATCGACGAATTCGGGGTACTGCCGCCCGGGGATATTCGGAACTGTCTCGTCGCGCTCGCGAACGAAGACGAGATGATGAGCCAGCTGTTCGAGTACCGCTTCGACAGCGAAGGCGACCTCCAGGGGCACAGTGTCGGGAACCTGCTGCTCATCGCGCTGATGGACATGCAAGGCACATTCCCGAGCGCGATTCAGGAGGCGTCGAAGGTCCTCGCCGTCCGTGGCCGGATCCTTCCCGTGACGCTGGACGCCACCGTGCTGTGCGCGGAGCTCGTCAACGGGAGCATCGTCCGCGGCGAGTCGGCGATCCCAGATCGTAGCGACCGCTCCCCGATCAAGCACGTGTTCCTCGCGCGTCGCGCGGAAAACGGCGGCCGCGCCACCCCGTGCGACGCGGCGGACCATCCCGAGCCGATACGCGCCCTGCCCGAGGCCGCCGAGGCCATCCGCGACGCCGACGCGGTCATCATCGGGCCCGGCAGCCTGTTTACGAGCATCCTGCCGAACATCGCGGTGCCCGAGATCCTCGCCGCTCTGCAGGAGTCGAGCGCGATCAAGATCTACGTGGCCAACGTGATGGTCGAGCCGGGCGAAACCGACGCGTACACGCTGAGCGACCACGTGGGCGCCATCCGGCGTCACGGCTCCGTGCCGATCGACTACGTGCTTGCCAATTCACAGCGCGCGTCGGACGAATTGGTCCACCAGTACCATCAGGCGGAATTGCAGCAGACGTACCACTGGCTCAGCGCAGCCCGGAACAAGGACGATTCCACCGACAATGGCGCGTTCCTGTCCTTCGACGACTTCGTCCGCGAGGCCAGCCGGCCGGGCTCCGGCGTGCCGGGGGCGCCGGGGCAGCCACGCGTCCAGGTGCTGCATCGCGCCGAAGTGGACAACGTCGCTCCCGCCGAACTGGTCGAGGACGACCTCATCGCCGAAGAAGAGATACGTGAGCGCGACGCCACGATTCGCGTGCTGCGCCACGACTCGTCGAAGCTCGCCGCGGCAATCGTTCGGTTGCTGAGACGGCACTACAACGGCGACGCGCCCTCCGTATGAATGCCCCCGCCACTCGCGACGGTCTCCAGGGACGCCTAGAGCGTCTGCTGCGGATACAGTTCCCGC
Organism: Candidatus Poribacteria bacterium; assembly: GCA_002687025.1. Lineage (GTDB taxonomy): Bacteria > Poribacteria > WGA-4E. The sequence goes on along the minus strand of NYZG01000407.1, from coordinate 412 downwards.
GCGACATTCCCGCCTTTGCCGATGACGTCGTCCTTGCCATCGAAGAACGCCTTGGCCCGGACGCGGACGACTCTACATTGCGTCGGATGCTGTGCCCCCTGTGGGTCGTTTTGGCGGGCGGGCGTGGCACGCGCATCGACCGCACGGGCCGGCTGAACAAGAACCTCGATATCTGGTTCGGCGCGGCGAACACGCTCCAGCTCTCCATACGTCATCTCGTGGGTGACTCCCCGCCGGTGGTGGTCGTCAACCCAGACACCGCGTCGCGGATTCTGCTGCCGGACGCGCCTCGGGAGGCGGCGGATCGGCCCGGCGTCGTCGCGCGGGATCTCGTCAACGCGGAGGCGTGCGACCGGTACCTCGCGCAGGGCTGCGTGGTCGCGATACAGCCCGTGGCGAACGGGACCGGCGG
>NYZG01000406.1 GCA_002687025.1 Candidatus Poribacteria bacterium | reverse complement strand
CTTCTGGGCTTGTACAGACTGGGCCGGGCGCCTAGTGTTAAACGCGGCGCGCGTGGCGACGGTGACATGCTGAACTTGGGGCCGGAAAGGGCAACGCCTTCCGCGAGGAAGGCGTCACAGCACACATAAAGTAAGGAGGTTTCAGATACTGGAAGGTTGGACGCCGCGGGGCAGCGATGGTTTACCGGGCTTGCGGAAATAGCGAGGAGAAGGTGGGCCGGGCTCGACAGCCGTTGATCCGGGCCGAGCCGTCGGCGCATACTCGGCAGACGCGCGCCACCGGGAGGCCCTACGATGTCCAGCGCCGACACACTCAAGCAACGCATCCGGGGCGGCGAGGTCGTCGTCTCGCTGCGTATTCCGCTGACCTCCGCTCGCGACGATGTCGTGCGTGCGCTGGACCAGGGCGAGTACGACTTCATCTACGTGGACGGGCAGCACACCGCCTTCAGCGACGAACAACTCGTGACGTTCTGCAGCATCGCGGACGAGCTCGGGATGCCGGTGCAGTTCCGCATACCTCATACGCGGCAGACGTATCTCATCGGTCGGTTTCTCGACATGGGTCTGTCCGGAAATCTCGTGCCGGAGGTCGTCGAGGAGACGACCGTGGATGAGGCCGTGGAGCAGTCGTACTACCCGCAGGTCGGGCGGAGAAGCTGGGGAGGGACGTCGCGACGCGGCTTCACCGTGGACGATCCGCCGGATCGGCTCGAGTACGCCTCGTGGTGGAACGAGCGAGTCGTGCTCGGAATCCAGCTTGAGTCCGTGGTTGGGGTCACGCGCGCGCGAACACTGGCGAAGCCGGGCGTCGACTACGTCGCCTTCGGGCCGAACGACCTGCTGTTCAGCCTGGAGGGGCATCCGCGCTTCCCGCTGCGCACCGTGGACGAGTGCATGGAGAACGTCGCGGAGCAACTGACCGACACGGGCGTGCGGCTGGGCATGGCCGTCATCACCGATTCCGACGAGCGCGCCAAGTACCTGGGCATGGGCATCACCGTGTTCCAGGAAACGCCGTAGACATCTCCTCCGAACATGCACGCAGGTGATGCTGCCCCAGTAGCGGCCGCCCGTACGTAGGACGTGCCGGCGACCGTAAACGGCTGCCGGCACGGTTGACTGTCTTGACGCTGCCCGTGATGGGCTAGCGGATGTCCTGCTTGATCTCCGCCCAGACGGCCGCGGACTTGCCCTTCGGGTCCACCGCCTGCGGGGCGATGGGATCCTCTTCCGACTGATGCACAGCTATGTGGTCGAACAGCCCGAACTCAGGAGCTCCCGGCGAGAACGCGAAGCCGGTCAGGATGAACTCGTCCCAGTCGTCGAACATGTCACGGGTGAATATCTGCCACTCGGCGGGCGCATCAGACGTCACCTCGATGGACGGGTTCCATCCCTTCGGGTTCACCCCGGCGTGGTAGCGGTGGCCCCACGTCCCGGGCAGGCCGTGCAACTGGAGCTGCGTCCCCGCTCCGCCTTCCTGACGCCATGCGAACGTGATGTACCGCATCTCGTCGGCCGCAGTCGGGTTCTCCACGACCGACCACGACCAGTCGAGGATGTTCGTGTTGAACTTCTGGTTGTCCCCTGCGGGCGAGTCTATGCGAAGCGCCGCCTTACCGTCGCCGTCTTCGAGCCAGACGTCATCCTCTTCGAGGACGGCAGTGGCGTTGCCGCTCGTAAGGGCGGGGATGATCGTCTCGACGCTCGCCTTGTCGTCGATGATGATGAAGAACTCGTTCTGCGCCGCAGCATTCCCGGCTGCCATCATGAGGCCGCCCACGACAGCTCCGGCGACCAGCAGTGAACGTAATCTCGATCCTCGCATAGTGTCTCCTCTTTGCGGGGCCCGTGCCGACGGGGCCGGGCGTCGCTGCCCGGCCTCGTCGACGCGGCGCCGAGTGTTAGCGCGACTTGAGCGTCGCCCAAGCCGTCGCGAGCTTGTCCTGCGCCTCGACCGCGGTCGGGGGCGAGGGGTCCTGGTGTAGGGTGATCGCGTCGTACCAGCCGGTGTTGCCGTCTCCCGAGGAGAAGGCGATACCCGTCAACGTGAACTCGCCCCAGTCATCGAACAGGTCGCGGGTATTGTCCGTCCATGACGTGGGGAGATCCCCTACCTGCTCGGACGGATTCCAGCCCTTCACGTTGTCGCCGCCGTGGTAGCGGTGGCCCCACGTGTCGGGATCGCCGTGCAACTGAATCATGATGGACGTGCCACCGTCCTTCTTCCAGGCGAAGGTGATGTAGCGGAATTCGTTGTCGCCGGACGGGTTCTCGGAGATGCCGAAGGACCAGTCCGGGACGGCCGCGTTGTAGCGCTGTGCGTCTCCGCCGGTCGCGCCGACCTCAAGCGACTCGCTGCCGCTGAAGGCGTCGCTGGACTTGGCGGGCGTGCCTTCGCCGCTGGTGATGTACGCCAGAACGTCGTCGACGTTCTCGTCGAGGATCGTGTGTGTTGCCTTCTGCGCGGACGCCGTGACGGCGACACACACGGACATGGCCAGTAGTGCTCGTAGCATAGGTTCCTCCCGTGACCTACCGAGATGTGCGGCGCCCGACGGAGGACTTCCGTCAGGCGGCCGCATCCTAGCAGCGACCTCAACAGAGGTCAACGCGCGCGAGCACGCTACGGGCACGTCGAGCGGACGTCTAGCGCACGCCCTGCTTGATCGTCGCCCAGGCAGCCGCGGCTTTGCCCTGCGCATCGACGGCCTGCGGGGCGATGGGATCCGCCTCGGACTGGTGCAGTGAAAGATGGTCGAACAGCCCGAAATCGCCGCTACCGGGCGAGAACGCCATGCCTGTCAGCACCATCGCGCCCCAGTCAGCAAACATGTCGCGGGTGTGGACCTGCCAGTCGATGGGCGTCTCGTCGCTCACGTCGATCGACGGGTTCCATCCCTTCGGGTTGCCCCCGCCGTTGTAGCGGTGGGACCAGCCGCCGGGTTCGGCGTGTAGCTGCAGCTGCATGCCGTCGCCGCCAGATTTGAGCCAGGCGAAGGTGATGTACCGGAACTCGTCGTCCGCGGAGGGGTCTGCCACGATGTCGAAGGACCACTCTGGGATGTTGGGGTTGTACTTCTGGTTGTCTCCGGCCGGCGAGTCGATCCCGAGCGATGCCTTGCCGTCGCTGTCGTCGGGGTAGGCGTCGCCCGTCTCGACCGATGCTGTGCCGTCCCCATTCGTCAGCAACGGGACGATGTCGTCGATACTCGCCTCGTCGTCCAGGATGATGAACGCCTCGTTCTGCGCCGCTGCAGGGCCCGCGGCCAGCATGAGGCCGCCGGTAAGGGCGCCGACGACGAACACCGATCGTAGTGACAGTACGCGCATGGTTTCTCCTCTGCCGTGAACGCGCGGCGTGTGGAGCCGCGCTGTCGTAAACACCTGCCGCCACGCGGCCGAGCGCTGCCTGCGATCAGGCGCGTCACGAGTCATCCCGATCTCACCCATCGCTGCCATCTCCTGGCAGGACGGCGATCCCGGCCAACGCGCTTCCTCCACGTACCGGCCACGACATCGAGCCTCGGCCGTCACGCGGGCGCATCGCGGGCGCGGGTGGACGATCGCCACCGGGCCTTCGTCAAGGGACATCGGCTCAACGGAGCGGGTAGGTCCGGGCGTGCGGACGCGCCCCCGTCTCCGTGTGAAGACGGGGGCGCTCAGTGTTATCGCGCGTCAGCGCGAAGGCCGGCCCACGTCGTCGTGAGCTTGCCCTTGGCCTCGACGGCCGTGAAGCTCTCGTTCTGACCGATGCGGACGGCGTCGTAGTAGGCCCCAACGCCGTCACCGGCGGAGAACGCCATACCGTTGAGCGCGAAGGCGCCCCAGTCGGCGAACATGTCCATCGTCTGGACTTCCCAGTCGGTCGGGATGTTCGGCTGGACTTCGAGCGACGGGTTCCAGTCCTTTACATTCACGCCACTGTGGTAGCGGTGGGACCAGCCGTCGGGATCACCGGACAGCTGAAGCATGATCGAGGTGCCGCCATCCTTCTTCCAGGCGAAGGTGATGTAGCGGAACTCGTTGTCTGCTGCTGGGTTCTCGACGACCGCCCAACCCCAGTCCGGCACGGAGCCGTTGTACTTCTGGGCGTCGCCACCGGTGGCGCCGATATAGAGCGACTGGCTGCCACTATAGGCGTCCGTCGAGTTTTCGGGCGTGCCTTCGCCGCTGCTGGCCCAGCCGATAACGTCGTCCACGTTCTCGTCCAGGATTGTGAGTTCCTGGGCGACCGCGGCGACGGTCAGGCAAAGGCCTATCGCAATTGCTGCTCGGAGCATGGGTACCTCGTGTTGTCTCATAGGTGAGCGATACGACGCCCGAGGACTCCCGGACGCCGATCCTGTGCCAATAATAGCCCCACGTCTACGCTGCGTAAGGGCTATCTGCAACGCAAGGCGCATCGCGTGGCTTGGCGAGGCGCGCTACCGAGATGCCGCGAGCGCCGCGCGAATCTGGGAGAGGCGGCCGGCGTAGGAAGGCTCGATCGGATTGAGGCGTATGGCCGCTTGCATCGCGGTCTCCGCGGCCGCGTAATCGCCCTGCGCGTACAGGACGTAGGCGAACAGGTTCCAGTCATTGGCTCCGCCGGATTGCGTCGCCCTGGCGCTGACGATGCCGTGGGCCTCGGCGAGCACGGCGTGACTCTCCTCGTCCTCGCCCAGCTCTCGCAGGAGCATGCCGAACATGGCGCGCGTCTCGATATCGCCGGGCCGGAGCGTGACCAGGACGCGGTGGATGTCCGCGGCCTCGGCGATCATGCCCGCGTTCAGATACAGGTCGCCGAGGCCGACATGCGCCGCCACGTCGCGGGGTTTGCGCTCGAGGGCCTGCTCGTATGCCGCGATCGCCTCGGCCCGCTGCCCCATGCGCGCGTAGACCGCGCCGAGTCCGACGTAGCCGTCCGGTTCGGTGGGATAGCGACCGATGTAGGCGGTTGCCGTCGCCAGGTCGCTCTGCGCCTCCTGCAACTTAGCCGCGTGCTCGTGTGCCTTCCTCGCCAAACCGCGCTTGCCGAGGCGGGCATAGCAGCGCGCAATGTTCATCACCGAAGGAGCATCCCACCCGTTGAGCTGTGTCGCCCTGCCAAAGGCGCGGATGGCGTCCTCGTAGTTCTTCTGGTGTTGCAGGGCGACCCCCATCTCGTAGTACGCGGGGCCGTAGTCATCGCGCAACGTCACTGCCTGACGGAGGCTCGTCAGCGCATCGTCGAACTCTCCTCGCTTGGAGAGCGCCGCGCCTCTCCCGCAGTGGGCCGCGTAGGCGCCGGCGTCGCGTTCGAGCGCTCTGTCGTAGGCGGCCACGGCGTCGTCGAGGCGGCCTGCGCGAAGGTGTGTGTCGCCGAGCCCGATGTGCGCCCACACCTCCGCCGGCTCCAGAGCGATCGCGCGCTCATAGGCCGCCGCGGCCCGCGGGTACCACTCGATGCGCCACAGCGCCTGAGCGTACGCGCGCCATGTCGCGGCGTTCTCCGCGTCGAGGTCTGCCGCGCGGCGCAGATGTTCTACGGCGCGTCCATGCTCGCGCGCGTCGGACAGCAGTATCCCCACGGCGACGTGCAGACGAGCCGTGTCCGGGGCATGAACGAGGGCCGTCTCGTAGTGGCCGATGGCTTCCGCGGCGTCGCCATCGCGTTCCGCCACGCGCGCGAGCCCTTCGTGGGCGCGCGCCTCTTCGGGTGACGCGGCGACGGCGCGCATGAAGCTTTGCCGGGCGTTGAGTAGCTGCCCCGCCTGTAGCGCGCGCCACCCGTCGGCGAGCGCGTCCGTCGCCGGCCCCTGCGCGCCGACGCGAACGGCCATCAGGCATAGGAGCAGGAACGCGACCGGGGTCGCGCGTGTCGATATCTTCATTGGCGCCGCGGCGAGGGCATGCATGCGGTCTATGGCCCTTCGGCTCGGATGCCGGCGCCCTCGACGACACGTATCAGCCGATTGGCCGGCACATCACGCATCGAGTCGACGATACCCGACGGCCATCGCACTTCGAGCGCGTCGACCGTCGTGGCCAGGCCCAACCCGATGTGCACGCGCAGATCGCTGTGGGACACGTAACTGCCGCCACTCCGCGCCTCCTTCACGACGCGCAGATCTCCAGCGGCGGCGCGCAGTTCCGCCCCGATCCCGCTTGCGTTGCTGTCATGCCCGACGAGATCCACGAGGAGGTACGAGCCGCCGACCGTGTCGTTCCGGAGGATGTCCGGGGCGTCGTTGGCGTTGCTGACGACGATGTCCACGTCGCCGTCGTTGTCGAGGTCCCCGAACGCGGCGCCACGGCCGGCTTTGAGCGGCTGCAGCCCATCGCCGGCCGTCGCCGTGACATCCACGAAACCCGACGGCCCCGTATTCCGGTACAGCCTGTTCTGCTGGCGATAGGTCGACGTCGGGTCGTAGTCGGCGATGTTCGTCTGTATGTGGCCGTTGGCGACGAACAGGTCGGCCCACCCGTCGTTGTCCGCGTCGAAGAACGCCGTGCCCCAACTGACGTCGGGGAGCGTCCGCCCGAGGCCTACGATGAACGAGACGTCCGCGAAAAACCCGCCACCGTCGTTGCGATAGATGGTGTTGTACTGCCGTTGGAAGTTCGTGACGACCAGGTCGAGCATGCCGTCGCCGTTGTAGTCGCCGAAGTCCACGCCCATGCTGCCTTGCGCGTTGCCGGCGTCGTCGCCGTCGGTCCCGACGAGCCACGCGACCTCCCCGAACGTCCCGTCGCCGAGGTTCGAATAGAGGAGGTTCGGCGTGCCGTCGCAGGCCACGTAGATGTCTTCATCGCCGTCGCGGTCGTGGTCCAGGATGAGCACGCCCAGGCCTTTCCCGTCGTCGCCGGTGACCCGCGCGCGCTGCGTGGCGTCCTCGAACGTGCCGTCGCCGCGGTTGAGGAACAGCACGTCCGCGTCTCCGTCGTACTCCTCGGGGCCGCAGTAGACTTCGTTCCCGTGCTCGTGGCAGACCCGATGCTCGTCGAGGGTCCATGCGCAGTAGCGGGCGACGTACAGGTCGAGGTCGCCGTCGGCGTCCAGATCGCCGAACGCCGCCGCCGTCGACCACCTGTCGACGTACACCCCTGCCGACTCCGTCACATCGTCGAACGCGCCGTCGCCACGGTTGCGGTAGAGGGCCGAGGCGCCGTAGCCGGTGACGAAAATGTCCTCCCAGCCGTCGTTGTCGTAGTCGCCGACACACACACCAACGCCATACCCCGTGTCACCCACGCCTGCCGCGTCCGTGACATCAGTGAACGTGCCGTCGCCGGCATTGCGGTAGAGCCGATTGGCGCCGGCCGCCCCGTCGCGGCCTTCGCGGCCGGGCATTTCGCCCGCGTTGACGAAGTAGATGTCCAGCCACCCGTCGTTGTCGTAGTCGAACAGCGCGCAGCCGGAGCCGATCGTCTCTACGAAGTGGAGATCGCCAGTACGGCCATCGACATGACGGAAGTCGACCCCGGACTGGGCAGTGATGTGGGTGAACGCGAGATCGGCCCCCGCCGCATGGACCACGCACAGGCACGCCACACATAGGAGCGCCGCGGTCGCCCAGCAGTGCTGGTTCCCGCGGGTCGGCCTGGCTGCGGGTGGCATCGGGACGCCGAGAGCAGGCATGCGCGCTGATCCGAAGCGGCTTGGGATGGTGGCGCCGACACAGACGTTCCGGCAGGCGAGGGAGGACGGGCTCTCAGCGACTATGGCACGCGCGCGGGACAGGCGCAAGCCAGACACGACGTGGGCTTGAGCTTTTGGCAGGTCGGCGTCTGGGCGACCCGGCAGGGCGAGGCCGTCGTAGACCTCGCGTCTGTCAGCGGCCTGTCTCGCCCAGCCGGAGGCCGTAGGGCGCGCCGATGCCCGCGAGTTCATGCAGCGTTACGGGCTCTGTCACGCCCTTCATGGGAACCTGCCGGCTGCTTGCGGTGTCGACCTCGGACGCGCACGCCCGCGCCGCGGCGTCCGAGGCCAGAATCTGTCCGGCCTCGGCGTGCGCCTGTATGCGCGCCGTCAGGACGACATCGATGCCCACGACGCCGTACTTGGCGCGCCGGGCCGAGCCGATGTTGCCCACCACGACCGGCCCCGTGTTCACGCCCACGCCCATGCGGACGGGCGGCAGGCCGTTCTCCGCGTTCTCGGCGTTCACGGCTGCCATGCGGTTCTGCATCGCGATGGCGCAGGCGAGGGCGCGATCGGCGTGGTCCTCCTTCCACACGGGCGCGCCAAACAGAACCATGATGGCGTCGCCTATGAACTCGTCGATGGTGCCCTCGTGCTGCATGATGACGTCGGTCATGTGCGCCAGGAACGTGTTGAGGAGCCGCATGACGTCCTCCGCGGGCAGCCCTTCGGTGAGCGGCGTGGACCCGCGGATGTCGGCCATGAGTATGGTGACGGTGCGCCGCTCGCCGCCTACTTGCAGCTTCTCGGGCGACTCCAACAGCGACTCGACGATCTCGTCGGTGAGATAGCGGCCGAACACGCCGCGGATGAACTCGTTGCGGGCATCGAGCTCGTCGTTCGCCTGGGCGAGTTCGGCCGTACGCTGCGTGACGCGGCCTTCGAGGTCCGTGTTGAGCGCGGTGAGTTCGTGGTTGGTCAGCGCGAAGCGGCGCGCCATGTACGCGGACATCGACACCAACAGGCCAACCCCGCCGTACGGGTAGGCGTTGTGCACACCGGCGATCGGACTGAATAGCTCGAGATCGAGGAGGATATCGTAGGCTGCCGTGCACACGAGCGCGACATATCCCGCGCCGACAATCCACGCGCCGGACGAACGCCGCATGACGGCAAGGACCACTACCCGCGCCGTTTCAACAAAGGCGGCCATCGTCACGATGTTCACCCAGAGGAACGACACCACCGGGGCGACGGCCGCAGCGACCGCCGTCAGGCCGCACACGGCGGCGTACCACCGGAAAAACCGGGGAGGATGCTGGCGAAATATGGAATACGTGAACAGCAGCGCCCCACACACGTAGATGGGCAACACGACCCGTAAGGACGCGAAGAGCGCGAGGTGGGCGTGCATGTCGTGCACGCGCTGCTGCTGGTAGTCCAGGAAAGTGACGGCCGCTCCGCAGGTAGTCGCGCCGGCGAAGTATAGGTTCTGTCGGATGCGCGGGTAGAACAGGAACAGCGCCAGGTGCAGGGCTGCGAACACGAGCCCCGCGACGGTGAACCCGACCTGCGTTGCCGATGCCACGCGCGTGCGGCGCTGCGCCTCCTGGGTCATCGCGGGGAGGTCGCCCACGCTTAGCGTGAACCCGGCGTCGTGTAGGTGACGATGTCGGGCCGCGGTGAAGTTCGAGTAACGAATCGCGAGCAGACGCGTGCCGGGAGTCATGTCGAGGGCGATGGTATGAGCGCCCCAGTCGACCCCTGAATGCAGGTAGGCTCTCTCGGATTCGTAATCGCGGCCGACCGTCCCGTATGCGTGGACACGGCGCCCGTCGACGTACAGTTCCGATGCGCCGCTCTGGCGGAGCCACACGCCGACGGGGCGCGCCGCGGCGTCCGCGTCCGCGGACAGCCAGATGCGGAACCATCCGATGCCCTCCCAGCCAGGTGGAGGCGCAGGTAGCCGACGTAGCCGAAACGCCGAATTCACCGTGCTCCATTCGGAGTCGTCGAAATCGGGCATCGCCCACACCGGATCGTCGCCGGGGTGGAACTTCCACCCATCCGGCACCGACACGGCGGGGCCGGCGCCCACGAGCCTTGTGCCGGCGAGGCCCGAGTCCGATGCCGTGCCCGCGCCGGCAGAGGCCAGCGTAAGGGCGAGGAGGCATGCGCAGACCACGCCGGTCCTGCCGCTCGCGGGCGCCACCGGACTGTCCGCCGCGTCGCGTCTGGGTCGCATGGCGAGGAACATGCAGCACGTGACGGGCCGAGGCATGCCGGCCGCTCGACACCGGTGTACTCGCATCCAGTTCGTCATGCTGCTGTTCTCTGTTGCCAGAACTCGTCCCACCAGTCGTTGGCTCTGAGGACGCGTAGCGCGAGCAGGGGGTCGATGCTGTCGGGATGCGAGCAGGCGCCGGGCAGCTTCAGCCTCTTCCGCGGAATCGACCTGTAGGCGCTCTCTACCTCACCAGAGCCGACATAGATCGTCTAGCTACGCGATGAGGGTCCGCACGATCCGGCTGCCCCGAACGTACGGCGCGCGATATCGGGGTAGCCGGTCATCGCCGCCACGCAGATCGCATCGGGTTGGTCGAGTTGGCGCGTAAGTCCGACGCGCATCTCTCGCCGCGGCCTGGCGAGGTCATCCGCCCGCCCAACTCGTGTAGAATGCCTCGAGACACCTCACCGTCCGAACCGGAGCAATCGCGCCGCATGCACAGCTATCTGACGCACCTGGAATGCACCCGGTGTCACGAGACGCATTCCGCCGACGAGCTGCACACGACGTGCCCCTCATGCAATAAGGTGCTGTACGCGCGTTACGACCTCGACGCCTGCCGCGATGCGTTCTCCCGCGACGACCTGCTCGGCCGCGAAGGCGGCATGTGGCGCTGGTCCGAGATCATGCCCGTGCGTGACGCGGCGAACGTCGTGAGCCTCGGCGAGGGGCATACGCCGCTGCTGCATGCGGAGGCCCTCGGGCGCAGACACGCAGCGTCGCGGCTGTACATCAAGGAAGAGGGACTGAACCCGACCGGGAGCTTCAAGGCTCGAGGTCTCTCTGCGGCCGTGTCGCGTGCCAAGGAGTTGGGCGTCCGCGCCGCGGCCATCCCGTCGGCGGGCAACGCGGCATCGGCGCTGGCCGCGTACGGCGCCCGCGCGGGAATGGACGTGCACGTCTACATGCCCGCCGACACCCCTGACATGATGAAGCGCGAAGCGGCCGCCTATGGCGCGCACGTCCACCTCGTCGACGGACTGATCGACGCAGCCGGCCGCCACGTCCGCGAGCGCGCCGCCGTCGAGGGATGGTTCGACGTGTCCACGCTTAAGGAGCCGTACCGCGTCGAGGGCAAGAAGACGATGGGCCTCGAACTCGCGGAGCAGTTCGCCTGGGCTCTACCGGACGCCGTCCTCTACCCGACGGGCGGCGGCACCGGCATAGTCGGCATGTGGAAGGCGTTCGACGAACTGGAAACACTCGGATGGATCAGCTCAGAGCGGCCGAAGATGATCTCCGTCCAGGCCGACGGCTGTGCTCCTATCGTCAGGGCGTTCGAGGCGGGCGACGACGAGGCCGAGCCGTGGGAGGACGCGCAGACGGTCGCTCCCGGCATCCGTGTTCCGGCCGCGATCGCGGATTACCTGATCCTCGCCGCCATCCGGGAGAGTGGCGGCACGGCGCTGACAGTCTCCGATGGCGAGATACTCGACGCCATACGCACGCTCGCCCAGGTCGAGGGGCTCTTCGCCGCCCCCGAGGGAGCCGCAACGTACGCCGCGTACGCCAAGCTGCTCGATGCCGGCTTCCTGTCGCCGGACGAGCGTGTCGTCCTCTTCAACACCGGTTCCGGCCTCAAGACGCCGGACCTCATCTGAGGACCGACGTTGCCACAATACATGATCGGCTACGGATCGCTTGTTGATGAGGCGTCGCGGAGGCGGACGATCCCCGACGCCGTCGAGGCGTCGCCCGTCACCGTGCCAGGCTACCGACGCATGTGGGGACATCGAATGGACGCCGTCGGGTATGTCGGCGCGACCACGTTCCTCACGGTCGTCCCCGACGCGGCCGCCGAGTTCAACGGCGTCCTCTTCGAGATAGACGAGGATCGCCTCGGCGATTTGGACCTGCGCGAGCGAGGCTACCGACGCGAGCGCCTGCAAGCGGGCCAGTTGATGCCGTCCGTTGCGCCACCCGACGCGTTGGAAGGCGACACGTGGATATACGTCAGCGATCCCAGCGACCTCATTCCGCCGGACGACGAATACCCCATCATCCAGTCGTACCTCGACGTCTGCATGACCGGCTGTATCGACATAGCGCGGCGGCATCCCGACGCGTGCGCCGACTTCGCCCGGCGATTCGTCGACACGACGGGCGGCTGGAGCGGCTGCTGGGTGAACGACCGCGTGTATCCGCGCCGTCCCCAGCGAGACGTCCCGTACGCGCGCGAGATTGACACCCTCCTGCGCGAGTTACTGCCGCAGGAGTTCGCCGCGATACGACTCGACACCGGACGCAGCTAAGTAGCTGGCCATAAGTCGCGGCATTGTGTATCGTGGGTCTGTGGAGGGCTCGCGATGTGCATGGTTAGCTTGTCGGACGCGGAGCGGGCGGAGTT